>NZ_JAXOQA010000034.1:0-21480 GCF_047307945.1 Commensalibacter sp. A3DC
TTTCTTTACCTACCCATGCTTCCAATGATTTTCAGATGTTCTCTATCCATTTGAAATTCACAAAAAATAAATTCAAGGAAAGCATCTCAGTCTATAATATTATTATCATTTTTTGTACCAAACCAATTTCCTGATGGTAACAGTTATATAATTCTACCAAAGAGAAAGATAATTTCTATCTATGAAAATATTGCAGCTATCAATCTTTCTTTGATATAAAAAACTAGCTGTGAGAAATATAATCGCAGTTTATAAACAACAATGTCATATAATAGCTTTTCCTAATCATAATGGTCAAATTTTTTAATGACAAGATTCCTAATACAGTTCCTTATGACCAACCTCACAAGTAATAGCCCAGACCTTGATAACCGCTCATAGAAAAGATTCTGCCATTCAACAAATTTCTGATAATAATCGATTACCTGTTCACATCGAGGCGGGTAATTGCGTTGTTCAATCTTTTATAAATAATAGTGATAAGGAATACTATCATCGTGGTTACGTTAACGAAGAAGCACAAATTTTCTTAACATTCATTCCCGATTAATATTTGGATTTTTTTATAATAAACAAAACACAGTATTTACATATAAAACCAATTTAAAACTTGATTGTCAGATTTGATATAATTTAGATAAATTTTTAAAAATAAAATTAGGCTAATCAAATTAAATTTTTTATAATAAGCGTTTAACAATATGGTTAATCTTATTTTATAACTAAAAAATTATAGGGATTTAATCTTGAGCAATTTGGATCATTCCACGCATGACATGCATCAATTCAATCATTCCCACTTGCATGATCATGCACATGAACATATCCACGGTCATCACCATCATGTTCCACAATCTTTTGGCAAGGCCTTTGCTCTAGGAATTAGCCTTAACTTAATTTATATTTGTGCCGAAACCATATGGGGCATTTTTGCCAATTCTCTAGCCTTAATTGCTGATGCCGGTCATAATCTATCAGATGTTTTTGCCTTGGCCACCGCCTGGGGGGCCTCATATTTAAGCAAAAAAAAACCCTCTCCCAATTTTACCTACGGATATCGTCGAACCTCTATCTTGGCTTCTTTAAGTAATGCAATTTTATTGCTTATTGTTACGGGAGGAATTATCTGGGAATCAATTGAACGCTTTTACAAACCTGCAACTGTTACAGGTAAAACAGTAATTTTAGTCGCCTTACTCGGTGTTGTTATAAATGGAATAACCGCATTAATGTTCCATTCCGGACAAAAAGAGGATCTTAATATTAAGGGCGCCTTTTTGCACATGGCCTATGACACCCTTTTATCGTTGAGTGTTGCCGGGGCAGGGATTATTATTTTTTTCACCCATTGGAATATGCTTGATCCCATTACCAGCTTGATTGTCGCTGCAATAATTATTTGGGGAACTTGGTCTTTATTGAAAGATTCAGTTACACTTGCCATGGACGGTGTCCCAAGCAATGTTGACGCTTTCGCCGTGGAAACCTATTTACGCTCCCTTCCCAATATCATTGATTTACATGATCTACACATCTGGGCTTTAAGTACAACAGAAACCGCCCTAACTGTTCATTTGGTCAGTAATACCAATCAACATTCTGACCAGTTTCTGAATATGGTTGCACAACGCCTCAAGGAAAAATTTAGAATTAATCATTCAACTTTCCAGATCGAACAAAAAAATGAAGCCAGTTTTTGCAATCTGGCGGACATTAATACTGTTTAACCTTAAACTTATAATTACCTTATGATCTTTAAAATAATAAAGAATAAGAAAATCCTATTCAGTCTTGGGAGTTTTCTGGTTAGTCTTGTAGTTTTTTTTCTTAAATATCTGGCATGGAAAACAACACTCAGTGTTGCTTTTTATTCTGACATGCTTGAAACAACAATCAATGTGTTAGCCGCTATTTTTGAAATATTCGCAATCACCATTTCGACCCAACCAGCCGATAAAAACCATACTTATGGACACTATAAAGCCGAATATATTTCTGCCGCCGCCGAAGGTTTATTAGTAATAGTAACATCAATTTTAATTTTTTACGAAGCCTGGCAAGGATGGAAAAATCCCCAATTTCCCATGGCGCCTTTAAAAGGAATTATTATAAATGGAACAGCTGGACTTGTTAATCTGTTCTGGGCAATAACACTTATTCGTGTAGGTAAAAAATATTTTTCTGCAGTCCTTATAGCAGGTGGACAGCATGTTCTTTCCGATGTATGGACAACTATCGGATTAATTGTAGGTTTTACACTTATTCCAATGTTTCAATGGGCTGCACTTGATGCCCTAATGGGCTTTTTCATTGCTATTAATATTTTACGTATAGGCTTTGGCATCATAAAAAATTCTATTAATGGCTTGATGGATAAAGCTCCTGACCCTCAAACCATTTCCAGTATTTATAAAATAATTCAGGCAAATGCCCCTGAAGCAAAAGAATTCCATATGGTCCGTTTTCGTCAGGTTGGCAATTTGATTTTTATTGATTTTCATTTGGTTGTGTCTGGAGACATGAGAGTGAAAGAAGCCCATAAAATATGTGATCGTATTGAACACGCTTTACAAAAAGTAATTGGAAATGTTTCAATAAACATTCATGTGGAACCAGAATAATTTTTTTAAATTCTGATCAACTACTTGTTCTGAAACATGATATCTCATCCATATAAATAAATCCTGGACAGAAAAAAGGATATGGCTGATTATTTTTTACAACTATTTTTTTTCAGATAAATCAATTAGAATAATATAGCCATCATCAGTGCCAATATTTAATAAACTGCCTTCTTTATTAAATTGTAAAGCCGTAATTTCTCCAATGGATTTTTTAGATCCTAAATTTACCGGAACAACTTTCTCGTCGCTGATTCCGATTAATAATATACTACCATCCAAAAATCCAGCAGCAACCATATCATAGGTCGGATGACATGCCACTACCATACAACAACTTCCAGGAATACCAGGCAATTCCACAGGAGGTTTTCCCATTGGACCGCCTCCAAAAAACTGCCATAAAACCACCGGTTCAGCTCCACTGGTTGCCAACCATTTTCCATCAGATGAAAAATTTAGAGATTTTACTTTGGTTGGGTATCCACTCATTCGCATATTGTGTCCGTCTGAAATACGCCAACCATGTAAATCATGATCTTGCATTGATGTTACCAACGCCTCTTCTTTAGGATGTAAAGTAATCCCTGTATGACTACCTTTCCATGTAAAATCCTTAATTTTTACAGGATTTTTATAATCAGCAGACCATAAAGTGGCACCATTATAATAAGAACTGGCTATTTTTGCACCATCCAAACTGAAAACCAAATCACTAACTCCAGAAGAATGTTCAAAAATTCTATATGGCTCTGTAAAATTATCTTTATATAAATGAATTTCTTTTCCTGTAATAAAAGCGATTTTATTTTGTTTCCTTTCCTTATCAGTCCAAGAAACGATTTTATCAATCCAACGTCTGGATTTTAATAATTGTTGAGGTTCCTTCCCGGGAATGATTCTTATTAGTTTATTATCATCACCAGAAGTAACAAAACCTGAAAAGGTCAAATCTTGTGATAAAGATAAAATCCCTCCATCATGAGGTTGAACTTTATACCAATAATCTGGATCATTATTGTGAATCAAAGGAATAATCCACAAATCTCCATCTGCCGTTGCAAAAGCACTATACTGTTCATCCCAAGATGTAGCACAGGCGATAATCGTGCCTTCCACTTTTTTAAAAGAACCCCGACTTTCGATTAATTGTAACGGCTGATTCATTCCATACTTTCCAGTCACAGATTTGTTAATCTATACATTTAAAAAATCCCTCACGTAGAGATTTCTCATCTAAATTCCGGCCAATAAAAACCAATCTGGAACAACGATCCTCTTTTGTCTTCCAAGAACGGATGAAATTTCCCTCTGCCATCATATGAACAGCTTGAAATGCAAAACATCGATCGTCATGCTTAAAATTCATAATTCCTTTGGTTCTCAATATATCCTTTCCAAATTTCTGAAGAACCATGGACATCCATAAATTAAAACGTTTTCCATCTAATGGTTTATCTTCCATAAGTGAAATACTCGTCACACCATCACCATGAGAATGTTGTACGTGGTCATGGTCATGGTCATGGTCATGGTCATGGTCATGGTCATGGTCATGGTCATGGGATGATAAGAATTTGGGCTCTAACGTCAAGGCTCTATTTAAATCAAACCCCCCAAGATCCAGAATTTTCATAAGGGAAATATTTCCTTTTTCCATTTCATATAAAGCAACCATCGGATTGATTGTACGAATTCTTTTTTTTATAGCAATTAATGATCCCCTATCAACCAGATCAACTTTATTCAACAAGATTACATCCGCAAAAGCAATTTGATTGACTGCCTCCTTACTTTCATCCAATGTCTTCATCACATGAAACGCATCAATTACGGCAATCACCGCGTCAAGACGAGTTTTGTTACGAATATCCTCATCAACAAAAAAAGTCTGTGCTACGGGCGCAGGATCAGCCAACCCTGTGGTTTCAATAATTATTCCATCAAAACTTCTTTGTCTTTGAATAAGCTTGTTGAGAATACGAACCAAATCGCCTCGAATTGTACAACAGACACATCCGTTGCTCATCTCAAATATTTCTTCATCCGCATCGACTATTAAATCATTATCAATACCTAATTCACCATATTCATTAACAATAACGGCATATTTTTTATCTTGCTGTTCCGTTAGAATACGGTTTAGTAAAGTTGTCTTCCCCGCTCCTAAATAACCCGTCAGAACAGTTACAGGTATTTTATTTTTTTCTTTATGATCCAATTCCATTATCAACCTTCAATGCTGCCTTATGATTACCATAATCCCAACTATAAGATAAACCTAGCCCCAAGAGTAGAAAAAACCATCCTCCCAAGGGTAAATTTCCGAAACTTCCTCCAGCCGCAAATGGCCATTCGTGAACTAAAACCGCAGCAAATAATCCAACACGCCAGGAATTTTTAACCGCATCTCTCAATGATAGCAATTTGGACGTTAATCCCTTTACCAAATTAACCCACCATAAAAATACCATGTAACAAAACAAGATTAATCCGGGAATTCCTGCATTTACAAACATTTCAATATAATGATTATGAGGATGGGGCAAACAAATCTCTGCCCCTTTTCCATCCCCATGTCCAATTGCAATTCCCCAAAAGGACAATCCATGAAAATAAATCGGATTGGCACAAAAATGACGATAGGCATCATATCCCAAACCCGTCCAGGGATTTGACAATCCCATAATCATCGCCCGTGTATAGATCAATCCATAATTATCAGAGGAAAAATGTGCCATTTGATGGATAAATAAAGTCACCAAATGATGATAGCTCTTAGGCGATAAAAATGATGTTGCACCCAGTATTAATGGAATACAAATTAACATTGACAAAACGATTGTCCGTAAGGGACGTAACCAATACAAGGATACAACTATTCCGAAAACAAAAAGAATAAATGGCATTCTTTGACCGGCAAAAGCCATCATCAGTATAGCAAACAAGATAATGAATAAAGCGACCAGATTTCCCCGCCATCCTTTTAAACGATAAATGCAATAAATACTCAAACTTAAAGTAATTGGCAACAGTAACCTGGCCAATGGTCCTGCCGCTCTAGGATGATGATATGGACCTGTCAGTGTACCGTCGAAATAACGTGGCGCTCCTACAATATTATATCCTGTAATAAGCTGGCATAGCATATTCAAAATAATATAAGTCGCACAGGCAATCAAAACATAAGATAGCCATCGCCTGTATTTCTCATCAGTTAAAACCCAGACCTGAAGTGCCGCAGCAAAAAAAATAAAACGAATTAATACAACAGCCTGGATCATCATTATGTTATATTGAAACAATCCAAAGGGAATAGTACACAATAAAATCCACCCCCACCAGAGAAATGCAATAATCACCCAATTTTGTTTTCCCCAGTCCCATTGTTTGTTGATAAAAGAGTAAATTACAAAACATATTGCTATATAACTGATCAACCCATCCGCTATACCCCGTAAATGCGTTAAAAAAACAGGCAAAATTAAAACAGCGAACAGTGTCGACTTATTGAGAAACTTACGGACAGATTCCATAACCCAAAGGCTCTCCGGTTTAAGAACAGGAATTAATTAGAAAACATTACGCAATGAAATAACAGCCTGGAAATCACAACGTAAATCAAATACATCAATAATAAAAGATTTCATATTATGTAAAATATTAAATCTCAACATATTCTTTTTTAAACATGAAATTCAAATTAGCAATCTATTAATTTTATTCAGATAAAAAACAAAAATAAGATGATTATTATTAAAATACTATACTTGAAACAGTTAATAAATTTTTTAATCCTACATTAATTTCTTTATATTGTTCAATTTAATGTAAAAAAAATTGTAAAATCAATTAATTATTTTTATTATTTTTTATAAAACTGTCATAAACATAAATCAGGTAATCAGGTAAAATATCAGGCATAATTTTCTGAGCCTTCATAAACAAACCAATTTCATCAAACTCCTTCGACAAATAACGTGACATTATTAAAGATTGCTGAGTTTTATCAAGATAAGTCTGCTGTTTTAACAAGCTGCAAACTACTTCCGGTGATTTATCTAATAATTGGGCAAGCTGGCCAACCTCCGGAGACTGAGGAGTGAAATAGACTATATTTTGCCTATTATCATCGATATTTTTCAATATTTTTTTTACAAAACTTTCCATCCAAAAAGGTTGATCTGAAATAATCTCATCCATCACAACCCATACCTGATATGTTGGATACCCCCATTTTGCCAACTGTGATGAATCTACTAATACATGTCCATCCTTGACAAACGGTAAAACTGTAGTTCCGTCAGCATAGGCCCCATCAATTTCATTTTTCTGCCAAGCTTGTGTAATTTCATTATAATTCATATTTACCAGATGAATTTTTTCAACAGGAATATCATTATGCTGCAAATAACGTAACAGACTATAATAACTGCTTGTCATGAAAGGTACCGCAATATTTTTACCAACCAGATCTTGAGGAGTATCTATATGTTTCTGGCTTTTTACAATTAAGGCGCTTTCTTTACCATATTGCCGATCAATCGCGATTACACGTCCCTGCAAACCAACCGTTATAACTGACAGAAAAGTAACCATATCTACTGGAACGGCATCAACCTGACCAATAGACAAATTATGCAAGGCTTTAAAATCGTCGTCATATTTTTTCCAGGCTATTGTTTCCCTGGCAACTTTTTGATGTTTTTTATCCAATTGAATAAAACTGGCGATATCAGCTTGATTTTTCCATCCAATTCGAAATTCCGCATTAGCACTTCGTAAGTTGAAAAAACATATCAAAGCAAAAATTGCTATCAGCCATACAATCAAAGAAAATCGTTTGGAACCTACATAAAAACAGTGCATCAACGGAAAATCTCGCTACGTTAAATAATTTATTAACTTACTAAAATAATATCTGATTTAATAACTGAAATTCACTTTAAAAGTAAAGTTTAACCTAAAGTAATATCAAATTAAATTTTTACAGAATAAATCCACCTCCTAAAACACGTGTCCCTTGATAAAAAACACATGCCTGACCAGGTGCTGGGTTAGCGGCCGTTTCCAATTCTACTCTTACCTTATCCTTTTTTTCAATTATAACTTTAGCAGGTCGTTCCTGATCCCGCGCACGAATCTGAACATTACAATATAAAAATTCAGTAGGCACAGGAATAAGCCAGTTCAAATCGCGTAAATAGAATGTTTGACAAATATTGTTTTGTTTTGGACCAATAACGATTCTTCTTTTTTCGGATTCAATTCGCAACACCATTTGTCGCTGCCCATCCCGCATGGCAAGATTACCCAACCGTTTTGTTTGACCAATGGTATATTTAGCAATACCTTCATGATGACCAATCACAACGCCCTGCTCGTCAACTATCTCGCCTGGCATAACACCTTCTGGTGCCAATTTCTCAACAATTTTTATATAAGAATTATCTGTAACGAAACATATGTCCTGGCTATCCGACTTCTGAGCAACAGCCAAATGAAAACGTTCGGCTTCTTCCCGAACTTTATCTTTATTTGGCATGTCCCCTAAAGGAAAACGCAAATATTCAAGCTGTTCAAGGGTGGTGGCGAATAAAAACCATGATTGGTCTCGACTTAAATCAACTGGACGGTGCAACTCTGGACCATTTTTTCCCACAATTCGACGCACATAATGACCTGTTGCCATCGCTTCTGCCCCAAGCTCTCGCGCCATTGTCAATAAATCCGTAAATTTGACTCCCTGATTACAGGCAATACATGGAACAGGCGTTTCTCCCTTTTGGTAAGATTGTGCGAAACGTTCAATTACCGTTGTTTGAAAACGGTCTTCCGCATCGACAACATAATGCGGGATACCCAGCTTTTCTGATACCCTACGTGCATCCCTGATGTCCTGACCAGCACAACAGGCACCTTTTTTAACCACACCTCGCGCATCATAAAGCTGCAAGGTGGCACCAAAAACCTCATGTCCTTGTTCTTTTAGAAGAGCAGCCGTAACGGAACTGTCCACTCCGCCCGACATTGCAATCATAATACGCATTGGTTCAGGATAACTTTGGCAAGCGAACAACCAAACCATCTAATTCTTCTGTCATAATAATCTGACAACCCAATCGAGAGGTTCTTTCCAACCCAAAAGCCATATCCAGCATCTCCTCCTCTTCTTCTGCGGCGGGCTTTAATTTATCCCACCATGATTCATCAACAATTACATGACAGGTCGCACAAGCCAATGATCCCTCACAAGCACCTTCAAGATCAATTCCATGCTTATGCGCTATTTCCAATACTGAAAGCCCTACAGGAGCATCCACCTCACGACGTGTTCCATCTTGTTCAATAAAAACTATATGTGGCATTTTATAGAATTCCTTATTTAAAAACCAATTAATATTCTGATTTTAACTCATGTCCCTTTTCTTACATCATACCATGCTGAATAAAGGTCATGAACGGTTTCAACGACTTCTTGTTTTGTTGTCATCCGACCAAAAGAAAGACGGATACTAGATAAAACTTCTTGTTCTGACAATCCCATGGATTGTAAAACATAGGATGGCATAGAAACATGATTGCATGCTGAACCTGTTGATAAACATAAATGAGGAATTCTTGCCAAAAGATCAAGGGCCTTAACCTCTGGAAATTGTAGATTAACACAATTTGACAAGGCACATTCGATTGATCCATTAATTTTAAGTTGTGGAATTCTTGCCTGCAATTCATTTATCAAAAAATGTTTATAAGATGCCAAACGCCTGATTTCTTCATTTCCCTCATTCTGGAATAGCGAAAATGCCTTACCCAAACCAACAATCAAGGGAACTGGCAAAGTTCCTGATCGAATTCCTCGTTCCTGATATCCTCCATAAAATAAAGGTTCCACCCTTACCCGAGGTTTACGTTTTACATATAAAATGCCAATTCCTTTGGGCCCATAAATTTTATGCCCGGAAATTGAGGCAAGATCAATTCCCCAGGAGCGCAACTGGATTTTTTCAGATATTTTTCCACAAGCCTGAGACAAATCACAATGAAAAAGAGCGCCATATTCATGAGACAATGCCGACAAATAAGGAATGTTCTGTATAACTCCTGTTTCATTATTAGCGGCCATGACACTGACTAATATTGTTGGAACCTGCAATGCCGCTTTCAAACTATCAGGATCAATCAATCCATCGGATTGAACTGGCAAAATAAAAGGATCAGCACCAATGGACTGTAAATTCTGGACTGTTTCAAGAACGGATTTATGTTCAGTCGCAATCGTGATAACCCGTTTGGTCTTGGGATAATGATCAATTAGATAACGCACACTACCCTGCAAGGCAATATTATTGGATTCAGTCGCACCAGAGGTAAAAATAATTTCTTGAGAAACCACCCCGAGCATTTCGGCAATATCGGCGCGAATCTTATCAATGGTTTCAGCAACATATTTACCCAATATATGCTCTGAATTGGCATTTGCAAAATTATGCACAAAATAGGGTAGCATCGCTTCAACAACACGTTCGTCACACGGTGTGGTCGATTGATAATCAAGGTAAATCACCTTTTCTTTTATCTTGTTTTTTCCTGAAAAATCCATTTTCTATAGATTATGAATCCTTTAACTTTTGAATCAACTGGCCATAAACATGAATAAAAGTTTCAACATCTTTTTGCTGGATATTCCATGGTAAAGATACACGGATCGTACAATCAGCCAATTCTTCCAACCCCATTGCTGATAAAACAGGTGAACGCGATAATTTTCCTGAAAAACATGCCGATCCCGTTGAGACACAGAAACCAGCCATATCCAAAGCCATAAATAATTTTTGCGCTGAAACTCCAGCATAAGCTATAGAGGATGTATTATCTAAACGTTCAGCTTCCTCGCCACAAATGACGGCTCCATATTTTTTCACTTCTTTTTCCAAATAATTACGTAATTTTAAAATATTGGAACGATCTTCTTTACAGGCCTCTTTTGCGGCAGTCATCAACCCTATAATTGCCGGAACAGCCAGAGTTCCTCCCCTTCTTCCCTGTTCCTGTCCTCCTCCACTAAAAAGAGGATTTATCTTTTTCGCATTTCTTTCATGACCAGCCAATAACAATGCGCCTACCCCTTTTGGACCTCCCATTTTGTGAGCTGAAAGAATCAGGCTGTCCGCTCCGATATCTTCCAAATTGAACATTATACGTCCAGCAGCCTGAGCTGCGTCTACATGAAGAATTGCACCATAATCATGACAAATTTTTGCTGCCTGTTGAATGGGATGTAATACACCTGTCTCATTATTGGCCAACATTAAACACACTAAGGGAGGTATTGACGTTTTTTTTAGTGCATCTTCTAAAAAGTTAAGATCGACAATGCCCTGCCGTGTTACAGGTAAAATTTTTTTTGAAAGGTCAATCTGCATGATTGCAGGATGTTCCGTAGCTCCCACCCAAAGAGGACGTTGTTGATTGCCTTCACCAATCTGACCATGCACAGCCAGTACATCTGCCTCTGTCCCACCAGAGGTAAAAATACAATTTTGAACGCTCCCCCCGAATAATTCGACCAAGGTTTCTCTTGCATCTTCCGTTTGATTATAAATCTTGCGTCCCATTTGATGAACAGACGTTGGATTACCAGTCTGCTGCATGATATCCACCATTGCAGATATAACTGAAGAGCGCATGGGCTCACTGGCATTCGCATCTAGATATATAGATTGTCGTATCATTTCATTTATAATCCAATTTATTATATTAAACCATGAATTCCAAAATTAACCCGCATAATTTATTGCATTACAACAATAATTTAATTAAATCTGTATTTAATTTACAATATATAAATACAAATATGAACCCTGTTACCTTATAATAGAAATATTTTCACAGATTTACTGGTAAATAAGCAAAGATAAAGGATATGTTAACCTTGTCCGATCACCATATCGCTATTGATTTTTCATTTATATTTTATAGATAAGACAAAAACACTTTCACTTTATAAGAAATATCTTTATAGAGATAAACTGTTTTTATTGTTTTCCTACACTCACTTATATTATTGTTAAATCTTACAAATTGTGCCAGTTTTAATAGATAAACGGATCGTTCTATGCCAGAGGTAATGTTTGCAGGCCCAGCAGGTCGTCTTGAAGGACGCTATCACCATTCCAGTCAACCTAACGCCCCCCTTGCCTTAATCCTACATCCCCATCCTCTGCAAGGTGGGACAATGAATAACCGAATTGCCTATACAATGTATTGTGCATTCCAAAAAATGAATTTTTCTGTACTACGTTATAATTCCCGTGGTGTTGGACGGTCTCAGGGACAATATGATGGTGGTATTGGTGAAATATCCGATGCGGCAGCGGCCCTGGACTGGTTACAGATGGCGAATACAAATTCCAGGGAATTATGGATCGCGGGGTATTCGTTTGGAGCCTTTATTGGAATGCAGCTCTTGATGCGTCGTCCTGAAATACAAGGATGGATCAGCATCGCGCCATTGGCAAACCACTATGATTTTAATTTTCTTGCACCTTGTCCATGCAGCGGTTTGATGATCGCAGGAGAATCCGACAGCATTGTCCCATTGCAGGAAATTGACAAACTTGTTGAAAAACTTAACACTCAAAAAGGCATCAAAGTTGCCTATAATACAATCCCTAATGCCGATCATATTTTTGCCGATCAAACTGAGCAGATCGAAAAAACAATTACCAATTACGTTAAGAAAATTTTAAAGAACAGATCTGATCAACCTTAGATTAACGTTGTTCTTTTTATATCTCTTTAATTTTCCCGAATTAGATACATTTTATGTTAGGCAAAATATCTGAATTTTATTTCATCATAAAATGTTGTCTTTCTTTTGGTTTATTACCTAACCCTTTACACAAAAAATATGGCCTTTTTCTCTAAACGCAAATCACTGGAACAACTTACACTTGATTCAAAAAAACATGGTCTAAAACAATGTTTGGGTCCATGGCGTTTAACAATGATTGGGGTCGGCTCTACCATTGGCGCAGGCATTTTTGTCATGACAGGAACAGCTGCGGCTAATTTTGCTGGACCAGCAATTCTTTTATCCTTCATTATTGCTTCAATAGCATGTTTATTTACTGCCCTTTCCTATGGTGAACTGGCATCCACTATGCCGACTGCAGGATCGGCATACAGTTATGCCTATACATCACTTGGTGAAAAATTCGCTTGGATTGTTGGATGGTTACTGTTGTTGGAATATGGAATATCGGCTGTATCAGTTGCCTCAGGATTTTCAAGTTATAGTGTTTCCCTACTAAAAGATTTCCATATTCATATCGCTTCATGGCTACATAATCCCATGATTCAACCTGCAATTGGTGGATATGGAAAAGGAATTGTATTTGTTAAGTCCCTTGACCTGATTGGAGCAGGATCTGTTCTGATCGCAACCATCTTCCTCTTATATGGGGTTTCCGAATCAACAACAATTAATGCAATAATCGTCAGTTTAAAAATCGGAGTATTAATTCTTTTTATAATTTTGGGATTTCACTATATTAAACTGGAAAACCTGACACCTTTTATCCCCTCCTCAACAGGTCCGATGAATTTTGGAATCAGGGGCATTTTTCGGGCAGCCTCAACAATTTTTTTTGCCTATATAGGCTTTGAAGCTGTTTCCACAGCCGCATCAGAAGCAAAAAATCCTAAAAAGGACGTCCCCTTTGGAATCATAGCTTCCTTGTTTGTTTCAACCATGATCTATATTGGTGTAGCGCTAATTTTAGTCGGGGTTGTTCCTTATAGAAAATTAAACATTTCTGATCCACTGGCCCTGGCAATTGATTATATGAACATGCCAAACTTAGCCTGGATTTTGAAATCTAGCGCAGTTATCGGACTTTGCTCAGTAATGCTCGTTTTGCTATATGCTCAAAGCCGCATTTTCTACATCATGGCACAGGATGGATTGCTTCCACCAATTTTTAGCAAACTTCATCCTAAACATTGTACACCTTGGATAGGAACCATTATCCTCAGCCTCAGCATCGCCATTACAACAGCTTTTTTACCTATTGATATCATAAGTGACCTAATCAGCCTTGGAACCTCTCTGGCATTTGGTATTGTCTGTTTCACGGTTATATGGCAGCGGAATGTTCATCCCAATATTCATCGACCCTTTCAAGTACCCTTTGGTGGATTCAAGATTAGAAATATCTGGATTGGCTATATTCCCGTTTGCGGCATCCTATGTTGCCTGACCATGATTTTTCCCTTGATCATTGACATGATTTATTCCCTAATTAATCACAATCCACTTCCACTGCTCTTAATGTTTATTTATAGTGTAATCGGTGTCTTTGGCTATTATTATTACGGACGCAAACATTCAATTCTATCCAGTTCAAAAGAAAAATGATATTTTAAAAAAATAGTTTTTTTAAATATGATTTTATTATGAATTTTCCATCACCTCTTCGCATTGCCGCCATTACAAAATGCTATCAAGAAACAACCATGCTTCCCATATGGATCAGGCATTATGCCAGACTAGTAGGAAAAGATAACTTATTCATACTTGATGATGGCAGCGATCCGCCTGTCAAAGCTGAACAATACATTTATGTTGAGCACATTCCACGTCGCAAGTATTTGGATGAACAAGATAGCGTCAATATAATGAGCGAATGGCAGCATAAACTTTTAAAACTTTATGACTGGGTTCTTTGTATTGACACAGACGAATTTATAATTCCCCGTCCATCTCGTTGGACTTCCTTACATGAATATCTTGCACAATGTTCTGCCAAAACATGTCGATGTGTTGGTGTGGAAATCATTGATCCTTTGATTGGAAAACCTGTTGATTGGTCAAGACCCATTTTAAAACAACGTTCCAAGGGCACCATTAAAAGTTGGTCATGCAAACCCTCAGTTTCATCAGTTCCGACACAATGGGAACCCGGTTTTCATCGATGTCAAAATGAAACCCTGTTTGCGCACGATTTATGGCTGTTTCATTTGAAATATGCTGATCAGAACCACCTCCTAGAACGTTCAAAACTCAGACGCAGAATTCCAAGAAACCCAGAAGATATTAAAAATGGATTGGGAACCTCACATTTAATATCCGACAATGTTCTAATCAGGTTTCTAAAATCGCAGAGATCAAAAATTGGCACAGGAACCTTGGATGACTATTTGATCACTAATCCTGATCCTGATAACGCTGATTCACTCTATCTTGATATTCCCCATGAGTTTATTGATTTTTTATAATCAATTAAACAGACATCTCTAAATGCATTTTTATTTTTATGATTGTTTTCTATTTTTCATCGGTTTAATAGCCGGGACAATTGATACCCTTGCAGGTGGTGGAGGTTTAATAACCGTACCCGCTCTACTTTTTACCGGTATTAATATAATTCCTGCATTAGGTACAAATAAATTGCAATCAGCAATTGGTGAATTATCGGCCACATTACGATTTTGGAAAAGCGGACAACTAAGTTTTCATGGGCTTGCCATCCCTCTGTTTTTCACTGTAATCGGATCTGCCATAGGTACAATTACATTACAATACAGCGCTGATCAGACCTTGAACAAAATAGTCCCATGGCTTTTATTGGCAATATTGCTTTATTATTATTTATTTCCAAACCTACATTTCAATCTCGAAAAAAGACAGTTACCCATAAAACCGAAAATACTGCCATGGATGGGGACTGTAATTGGATTTTATAATGGCTTTTTTGGACCTGGAACAGGAGCGATCTGGACAATTTCATTAATGCAGATTTACAAATTACGTATTAACACTGCGACAATGATTGCAAAACCGTTAAATATCGCTGGAAATATTACCGCGCTCAGTATCTTCATATCAGGCGGACAAATCAACTATTTTAGTGCATTTATAATGGGTATTAGTTCTTTTATAGGCGGACAGATTGGTGCATCCTTGGTTATTTACAAGAGTTCACGTTTTTTACGGGTATTTTTTTTAATTGTCATAACATCATGCGTATTTTACAGTTTTGTCAAATATTATAATATTCATTTTGTTTGATTTATGATAATCACAGAAATAATTATTTATTAAAAAGTCACAAGAATGGTTCCTTCTTCCACAGAATTAATCTTGGATCGGCTTAATCGTTCAAAATTCCGGTCTAGATTTACATTACATGAAAAAGAACGAAAATATCTAATCGATAAAGGCCTTGATAAAATAATTGAACATGCTACGGATTTCATCAATCAACGTCTGGCTCCTGCTTTTCCAAAAAATGATGGAAAACAAACGCCATGGAAAGGACATCCTGTTTTTATTGCCCAACATGCCACAGCAACTTGTTGTCGTAGCTGCCTTGAAAAATGGTATAAGATTCAAAAGGGGCAGGCCTTAACACAGACAGAAAAAGATTTTATCCTCGATTTGATCAAGGCTTGGATAAAAAGGGATTATCAAACCCATCAATCTGTGAAAAAACATTCATAACACGATCCAGACAGATAGCTTCGGTATACATTGATAAAGCCCTGGCCCGCCCATTTTCTCCCATTTTTTTTCTTTGTTCTGGATGAAAGGCAAGCCAGGCCATTGCCCTGGATAGCAAAGATATAGAACCTGGCGGGATCAATAGCCCTGTTTCTGAATGCTGAACTTGTTCTCGGGGACCCCGTATTGAAGTGCCTATAACAGGTAAACCACTTAACATTGCCTCGATAATGGACATTGGTAACCCTTCAAAATGACTGGGTAAAACAAAAACATCAGCAGCTTTCATCAACTGATCTATGTCTTGACGATATCCCCAAAAACGTATTTGATTACCCAATTTTTTTTGTGCTTTAGTAAAAAGTTTATCCAATACCAAACCATAATCAGAAGACAATCTTTCGCCTACAATCCATAATTCAGCTTCTGGAAGCTTTTCTGCAATTGCAGAAAAAGCGACGATTAACTCTGGATAACCTTTATGTTGAACAAGACGGGAAACTATCATAAAAACTATATGATTCTGTGGAATCTTGTTTGCCTGTCTAAATTTCTGTTTCAGGGCAATATCAGAAAAGAATTTTGCTGGATCCCGACCGTTACCTATAAAAATAGGATTGGAATGAATGCCCAACCTTTTAGCATCCCGAGCCTCTTCCTGAGAGACAGTCATGTAAAAATTCGTAATTTTTCCACAACACCATTCAAGAACAAAGGATAATAGACGTCTTATCCATGATTTTATACCTTTCCCGGATTGATTAAAAAGATATCCGTGACAAGTATAAATAATTACAGGCGTTCCACATAAAAAAGCGGCTATACGTGCCAATACGCCACTTATGGGCATATGGGCATGAACGATATCTGGTTTTTCAAGTTTGATTATACGGTAAAGAACCCAAAAAGCTTTTAACTGACCTATGATCGAAAAAGAACGGACAAAAGGAACGGTTCGAATCTGAAATCCCTCTTGTCTCACTTTCTCCAATAACCTTCCTTCTGCACAAACACCAATGACTTGATGGTGACAGGAACGCAACCTACGCATTAAGGGAAGTAGAAATTGATATAAGGCAAAATCAACATGTGCAATTTCCAAAATTTTCATAAATTCATTTATGCCTTACGACGCAGAGCCCATCGAATTTTAGTTATTTTTTCTTTATCATTTTGAATATTCTTAATATTTGAATGATTTAGAGAACTATTTATTTCTGATTGCCTCTGAATTTCTGAAGTTTTTTCCGACAAATCTTCAGGCATTCCAACAGAAACATGATCCGCAGTGTTTCTTTGCCATATTTTTGCATCATCGTTTTGATTATGGAAAATAGCCACATAATCAGACCCTTCTTCTTCTTGCTCTTCGTTTAAAACCGATTGTTTGTCTTGTTTCTCAAATTTAGTTATAGAAGTTCTATTCTCTTCAACATCACTTTTTTTTGATTGATGCAGATTATATAAAACAATCTGTTTAGTCGCAAGTCGAACTTTTTCACCAAAGTAGACGCTATTTTCAACTTTTCCCTCTGCATCGGAAAAACGGAACCACCAAATTTGTTTACCTTCTTGAGGATGTTGAAACGATAAAACAAAAATTTTTTCCTTCTCATTTTTCCGAATTTCAACCAATTTTTCTTCAACTTTAACCGAAGGATGTAAATGAAAACGAATAGTAAAAGGATAAGACTGATCAAAATCGAGCGTTTCCTCCCCTCTTAAATCCTGACCATCCGCAGAAAGATAAAATTTACGATGATAAATTGCACCATATGCTTTTTGCCAGCCATTATGACTTAATTCCACCCAATGGGCACCCTCAGTCATTTCATGAATTGATTCAACTTTAAAATTTAAATCTTTTAATTGATTATCCTCCAGTAAAACACTTTCTGTATTGGATAATTTTAGAACAGAATGAGCCGCAGTTCCCGCCAACGCAGATCGCCAGGCTGATGATCCTCCAGCGCCACAATTAACAATTAATCTCTGTTTACCAGCAGAAAATTCAAAGGATAAAGCACCAAGATATTTTATATCTACCTTTTTCGGTGGAACACCACTGTCAATTAACAGAGTTGAACGATTGGCAAAACAACGAATATATCCACCCGCTTTCATATCCGTCATGGCAACACGTTTTTGTGTGGAATTACTCAGAACACGATCAATAAAATGTGCCTCATTCTCACTGGAACCATTAAATAGTGCAAGCCTGCCATCACCATGTCTCAATGCCCTTAAAGCACGGCTGACATTATCAAGCGCTAGAATAAGTTCGGAAGGGGGACGCATATTGATCAACTGGTACATCAAACGAATTTCGGTCAGATCTCTCAATACATAAAGTTGTATTTCAGGGTTTCGTTCAATATGTATTCCATCTTCAAGAATCTGTTCAGCCAGTTCACTTTGCAGGAATTTACTGATTTTTGGTATTAAATCAAATTGTTCCGGCATACATAATGCAAGAGCCAGAGCGGCCTTTAATAACGTAAAATTTTCATGTGTATGATTGTCCAAAGGAAGCATGGCAACAACATATCTTCCTTCTTTCATAATTCGACGCATAAATTGTTGATGAAAATATTTTTCTGCTGATGCCGCAAAAAAATCATAGAACCCCAACCAATTCACTATACGATCTGCAAGGATAATCGGTCTGTAAACAACAGAATCATAAGATGAAGGTGAATTGCCAATCCAATCCGTCACCAAATTTCTTGCTGCAAGACGCGCATTTTCTGTCCCTAGCTCTCGCATATCCCGTAACCACGAAAAACCATGCAGTTTGCCAATAATTTCACAGGAGAGGTTTTTATCACCCCATTGACCGGGATATAGGGAAATAACATAATCCTGGTAAATAAATTCCCCTTTTACAAGATGCATGCCATAAACAGAATTTCCGGTCCATAAATCTCGCAAAATATATACTGGAACTTCGGGAATCTGTCCATAACCAATGGCAGGTAATCGTACCAGAGAAAGTCGGATTTTTTTTACCATTTCTTGAAAAGCCATCCTAAGCCTCCCTATTTCTCTGAATCATTTCTCCTAATGGGTGAAAGTCATAATTTAGCAAATTTTTTACTTTTTAGTTCCCCGCAATGCATCTATTGCCTGACCATAATCAGGTTGACCATAAATTGAAGTTCCAGCTATCAAAACATTGGCTCCCGCTTCTATCACCAGGGGTGCAGTTTGAACATTAATCCCGCCATCAACACTAATATGAATGGAACGACCCGACTTTTGAACCATTTCATGTATTGCACGAATTTTCGCCAATTGACTGGATAAAAATTTCTGTCCACCAAAACCAGGATTTACAGTCATAATTAGAATATTATCTACAAGATCTATAACCTCGGAAATTGCATTGGCAGGTGTGGCCGGACATAATACTATCCCGGCTTTTATTCCAAACGATTTGATATGTTGCAAGGAACGATGCGCATGAGGCCCCGCCTCGATATGAAAAGAAATTTGATCGGCACCCGCCTGAACAAACGGTTCGATAAAAGGATCGACAGGTTCAATCATAAAATGCACATCAAAAAACAACTTGCTATAAGATCGCAAAGATTTGAGAACTACTGGGCCAAAAGTCATATTGGGAACAAAATGACCATCCATAACATCAAGATGTATCCAGTCAGCACCATGTTTGTCAACCGCCCTAATTTCCTCTCCCAAACATGCAAAATCTGCCGAAAGAACACTGGGAGCAATCAAGGGAACCCTTATATCCAATTTACAGCCTTTCTAAAATTTTCAAATATTATGTCAAACTATTAACTGCAGTTTATGATAAAATTTACGAATTGAACAGAAAAAACACGATTTGATTTTATCGTGTCCACCAATACAAAGATATATTTCACTTGAAATAATGTTTAATTAGTCTTCTTTTACAAAACGTGCGATAAAAAAACCATCCATTCCGCCTTTTTCTTGCCACATAGAAGGAAGCGTCCTAATCCATCCCTCTTCTGTTAATGCTTCAGTTAAAAATGGAATTTCTTTTTGTGTAAATGGTAGAGCCCTAACACCAGGTAAATTTCTAAAGAATTCTGCTTGCTCTTCTGCCTCGGAGCGCTGTAGGGAGCAAACACTGTAAACTAATCGTCCTCCTTTTTTTAGATAACTGATCGCTGCACCAATCAACTTTCGTTGAATCTTAACAAGACTTTGAATTTCATTTTCTTTTTTTAAATGCAAAACATCTGGATGTCGTCTAAAAATACCCGTGGCAGAACAGGGGGCATCCAATAATATCGCATCAAATTCATTTTGATAATTTAAACTTCCAGCATCACCAAGAACCAACACTGCATCCATCTGTAACCGGTTCAGATTTTCTTTCAACCGTTTTAACCGTATAGATTTTTTTTCAACCGCAACAACATTTCCCCCTGCTTGAATTAATTGTGCTGTCTTACCACCGGGTGCCGCACATAAATCAGCAACTTTTTCATTTTCCTTCACATTCAAAAGATAGGCAGGTAGAGATGCCGCCATATCCTGAATCCAGAACTGCCCCTCCTGATAACCGTCAAGCTGTTCAACCTTTACATGACAAGAATAACGCCAATGATTATTCATTAATTGCACACCTCCTTCTGGAACAGTGGCATTCGTTTTGAAATGCATATCCAAAGGGGGTTCACTATCCAACAGGGTTGCCAACTGACGAGGATTAAATCCTGCCTGATTCCATGACTTCCATAGCCATGCAGGGATATTCAAGCGATTTTGATCAAGATCCTTCAGTATGCTTGGTCCATTTTCAGAAATCCGCCTGAGAACAGCATTGACTAGACCCGTAAACTTTGCAAATCCATTATGACGCGCAAGTTCTACAGATGTATAGATAGCGGCATGTATAGGTGTTTCCAAAAAAAGAATTTGAGCCACCCCTAGCAAAATAATCCATAATACCTGCTGTGGTGGCGATCGTTTCAGAAAAGGTTCTACAAGCGCTTCTAATGTTCCTTTTTTTCTCAAGATACAGACAATTAATCGATATGCTGCTGCCTTATCCCTTTGATCAACATCAACAGGTAAAGCATTTTTTAATGCTGTTTCTAACGGAAGATGTTTCCAGTCAAATATCTGACAAACAGTATCAAAAGCAATTTGTCGAGTAGGATCATTATTTCTATCAGATCGGATATTTTCTTTCGATGACAGATGATTCTTAATTGATATATCTTTTTTCAAAAAATTATAACTTTTCTTACTTAAAATCATTATAGTTTTAAATGAATTAAATAGTAAATATATTCACTTTCAATAAATAAAATTACTACGTTCTCTGCTTTATTTTTCTGATAATCAATTTTT
>NZ_JAXOQA010000035.1:0-20574 GCF_047307945.1 Commensalibacter sp. A3DC
TCTCTATATTACGACCACTAGCTGGCATGATATGTTCAACATTAACCGTTTCAGAAAAATTAAATTTTAGATTTTTATTTTTAGCGTACAAATATTCATTAACAAATACCAGCATGTTTTTATCATATGTTAATATCGCGTCCTCAACCTCTTTGACATTCCATTTATCATGTATATGATCATAAAAATCCTGACAAACAACATGTTCTGGAATATTAAAATCGACCATCTTTATAATTTCTGCATATAAAAATATCTTAAATTTATTGCTTGAATAACCAGCATCTCCCAACTCTAATAATGAAAATAATTTCAACAATGATTCACAGACATTTATTATTTTATCTTCGGTAATTTCATCTAATTCAAAACGATATAGATAAGCGGCTAGATATAATTTAATATTAACATTACACTTAAAAAGTAACTTTATAATGGAATAATCTTTAATTTTATCCCATTTATATGCAATTTTTTTTAAATTATTGCATAGTAAAAATGGATTTTTTAACAAATCCTGCTCATGATCAGCATAATATCTTCTTAAACCTGGAGTTCTTACATAAATATAAGATTTCAAATATCCCTGTTCTTTAGCACGATTAATGTACATAAATTGTTGCAATACAGAATCAATTGTAACGACTTTTTTAGATTTTAATTTATTTGTTAATTGGAGAATCTCTTCCCATTGAATATTAAATTCCTCTCTTTTATCACCTGCATATGAATATAATTTTGCAGAAATAATATCTGCATCTGAAAGCGGCAAACCTGTTGAATTCAATGAATTAAACATTGTAATAGCTTGTTCGACTTGCCAACTGCGTATTTCGATTACCTGACAATTTTTTAAAAAAGTTTTTGTAAATTGATTCAACCAAGAATCGCTATTTTCTCTCAATTTTTCATAAAAATTTTTAAAGTTACGAAAATAGTTTGTATATCGGTTATTATTTTTTTTATAAGGCAGTTTAAAAACTTTTCCTCGGCATCTTTAAAATCACTGGCACCTATAATTTTATTAAATTCTTCTGGATACAATTCATTAATTGATTTATTTCCTAGTATGTGAATATTTTGTGTCTTTTTTGGATCTTTAAGCATAGAAGGTATATTTTCGGCTTCTGCTTTATACAAAATCTCCATAATTTTATTTCTATTCGCTTTAAGACCAGCTATCAATGCCTCTGAATCTTCATCTTTTGAAACAGTTTGCAGCACTTCATTTAATCGTAACAAAATGGCTTTGAGTAACAACAAAAAAGTCGTTGTACGCTGTTGACCGTCAATTAGACTGAATTGGTTTTGATCCGAGCAATCAATTATAATGCTTCCAAAAAAATAAGGATCATTTGATTCACTTTCCTTAAAATTCTCTATATCTTCCAACAACTTATCACATTGTCCAATATCCCATGAATATCCCCGTTGATATTCTGGAATTAAAAAATTTTCTGTTCGATTAAGTTTTAAATATAACTCAATATTTTTAAGATTGGGTTCAATATTCTTAGCCATAATTTTTGAATTCCTGACTATAATTTTATTTTTTAGATAACTATCAAAAATTATCTTTTTTTATAAAATTGATTTAATTAACTATTAAATAACGATAATTTTGTATTTCTAACAAATATATCTAAAAGAAAAATTTCAGTAATCAAATGTAATAAATTTTATGTGAATTGAGACACCAAATCACTTATATGACCTAATTCTATCAGCTGTAATCCATTGGGGACGGATAGTTTATTATTTCCATGTGCAATACGCTTGGGTAAAACAACTTCATCAAAACCTAGCTTAAATGCCTCTTTCATGCGTAAGTCAGCTTGTGGCACCTGTCGAATTTCTCCAGATAAACCAATTTCACCAAAATACACTGAACCTGGAGAGGCGGAATGATGGGTCAAAGCCGAAACCAAAGCTGCTGCCACGGCCAAATCCGCCGCAGGTTCGGTAATTCTCAAACCGCCTGCCATATTTAAATAAACATCCACCCCGTTAAACCGTAACGAACAACGTGTCTCCAAAATAGCAAGCAACATATTAAGGCGTGCATTATCCCATCCAATAACTGTACGTCTTGGCGCTGAATCCCCAAATTTGGGTGCCAACAAAGCCTGCACTTCCAACAAAACAGGACGGGTTCCCTCCAAACCCGCAAAAACGGCTGACCCCGCTATATGACCATGTCGCTCTGCAAGGAATAAAGCAGATGGGTTTGCCACCCCTACCAAACCCTGTCCTGTCATTGAAAAAACACCAATTTCATCTGTTGCACCAAATCGATTTTTTGCTGCCCGTAAAATACGAAATTGATGTCCTCGATCCCCCTCAAAATATAATACGGCATCAACCATATGTTCCAGGACACGCGGCCCCGCTATAGAACCTTCCTTGGTAACATGTCCCACAAAAATCAATGCAAATTCTTTCTGTTTTGCCATACGAATCAATTCAAAAGCCGCAGCCCGAACCTGACTTACCGTCCCAGGGGCCCCATTCGCCGTATCCAGCCACATTGTTTGAATAGAATCAATGATAACGAGACTTATATTTTTTTCTTTTTCCAGCGTTGAAAGAATATCCGCAACATTTATGCAGGCAGCCAGTTGTATGTTTTTTCTTTGTTCCGCATCCTCTAACCCTAACCGATTGGCACGCATTCTTATCTGGTTAACAGACTCCTCTCCTGAAATATATAAAACGGATTGTCCCTGTCTTGATAAAGCACAAGCAGCCTGCAACAATAAAGTTGACTTTCCAATGCCAGGATCTCCTCCTACCAATGTAACTGAAGATTGGACAAGACCTCCACCCAGAACACGATCAAATTCAGAAACACCAATGGACTGACGATCAGGAGGTGAAATCTCACCATCCAGCCCTGTAAACTGAATCATCTTGCCTGCATGTCCCAGTACAGAAATCGGACTTGCTTCCCTGGTTTCCTCGCTAATTGTATTCCATTCACCACAAGCCTCACATCGTCCAGCCCATTTATGATAAATAGCGCCACAACTTTGACAGACAAACATTTTAACCGGCTTTTTCGCCAAAACGTCCTCTTATACTTTCATTTCCATTTTAATAGGACCTGCATAAAGACCATGTGTAAATTGATGCACATAGGGATTCTCACTCTGCATAAGTTTACCAGCTTCACCCTGCCAAATCAGCTCCCCTTTATACAACATGGCAACCTGATCCCCGATCCGCTGGGCAGAAGCCATATCATGGGTAATGGCAATTGTGGTAGAACCCAGCTTCTTAACGCAATCAACAATCAAGTTATCAATTATTGCTCCCATGATAGGATCCAACCCTGTGGTCGGTTCATCAAAAAAGATAATTTCCGGTTTTGAAGCAATCGCACGTGCCAAGCCAACCCGTTTCTGCATCCCACCAGATAACTCACTGGGATATAAATCGCCAATATTATCTGCATCCAGACCAACAAGTTCCAAAACCCTGTTTGCCCTTTCCCTCGCCCGGGCACGACTAACTCTTAGCTGATTTTTACGATGTCCATTTAAAAGGGCAAAGGCAACATTTTCCCAGATAGGCAAGCTATCGAACAAGGCAGAGTTCTGAAACAACATACCCATTTCCTGTAATTTTTCTGCTTGCTCGGAATATGGCAATTCAAAAATATTTTTGCCATCAATTTCGATCGTGCCACTATCTGGTGTCATTAACCCCAAAATACATCGGAGCAAAACAGACTTTCCACTTCCAGATCCACCAATAATAACAAAGGAAGTTCCCTCCATTACATCCATATTAATGTTACGTAACACATGGTTGCCGCCAAAAGATTTGGAAAGATTACGTATACGAATTTTGGGATAAGTGTTGGTCATTTTGCAAAAAAGATATCCGTTAACAAATAGTCAAATACTAGCAATAAAATAGAGGCGGCAACAACAGCAGAGGTCGTCGCTGCACCAACCCCCTGTGCGCCCCCACGGCTACGATATCCATGATAACATCCCATCAAGGCAATAAGAAATCCAAAAACCGCCGCTTTCACCAAACCAATTGTAACATCAATAGGTTTCACGGCATTCATGGTCGCCGCAATATAACCCTGGGGCGAAAAACCCAATTTAATGACCGAAACAGTAAAACCACCCAGCACCCCCAGGATATCAGCAATCAAAACTAGAAATGGTAAAGCAAGCGTAGCAGCTAGCAAACGGGGAGTAACAAGATATTTGATAGGATTGGTTGATAAGGTTTTGAGCGCATCAATCTGATTCGTCACCTGCATTGTTCCAATTTCCGCGGCTATGGCTGCCCCCACCCGTCCCGCAACCATCAATCCTGCCAAAACGGGCCCAAGCTCACGAGTGACAGCCAACACAACAATATTGGCAATCGCGCTATTTACATGATACTGGGACATACCGGTATAGGATTGTAACGCGATAACACCTCCAGAAAATAATGCCGTTAAAGCAACAACAGGTAGAGACAAATAACCTATATCAAGTAAAGATCCCAAAAAAATGCGCCAATAAAATGGAGGATAAAAAATATTTATAAATCCGCTTAATGCAAACAATGCGAGGGTACCCGTTTCCCGAACACCGTTTAAAGCCATACGACCTAACAAAGCAATCCAAATCCACGGACGTTTCAATTGATACATCTTGATTCCCGGTTAAACTCATCACAACATTATTAGCTAACGAATTGAGAAGTTGTTCAATAATATTGATTACAAGTTTTATCCTATAATTCTATTATTTTCTAATATTTATATTTAAGCATATAAACATCTTTTATTTTTAAACATTTTATATAGATCAAACATTTTAAACATCATCCTCTTCCAAGAACAATCCCCCCTTAGAATCTAATTATTATTCCCATCAATATTGAATATATCTATTGTCTATATACCACTGAAAATCTCTTCATTACCCTTTATAATGAACTTGTTTCAATATTTTTAAAATTTTTATTTTTTTAATTTTTAAATTAACTTAATTTAATAATCTATAAAACTGGCAATATCTTGATTAAAAATAAGGAATGTTCTGTGCGTATAGCAATGATAGGTGGAGGATATGTTGGTCTTGTTTCTGCTGCTTGTTTTGCAGAATTCGGACTTGATGTCGCTGTCGTGGAAAAGGATCCCAACCGGTTAAATGCGTTAAAGCAAGGAAATATTCCTATCTATGAACCTGGTTTGGATCTTTTGGTTCAGAATAATATCAAAGCCAATCGGTTACAGTTTTTTGAAACGATTAAAGAGGCTATTCCTGATTGTAAGGCCATTTTTATTGCCGTGGGTACACCCCCACGTAACGGTGATGGACATGCCGACATGACTTATGTCCATCAAGCAGCCCTGGAAATTGCAAAACATCTAAAAGAATATGCAATTATCGTTACCAAATCAACAGTCCCGGTTGGTACAAGCCGACGGATTGCACAAATCATCCGTAAGGAAAATCCATCTCTTGATTTTGATGTCGCCTCCAATCCTGAATTTCTTCGCGAGGGCGAGGCCATTCAAGATTTCATGACACCTGACCGTATCATTATCGGTATTGAAAAAGACAGAAAAGATCGCGCACAAAAAGCCCAAGAAATCATGAGTCGACTTTACCAACCCTTATTTCAAAAAGAAACACCAATTTTGTTTACCAATTTGGAAAGTGCTGAACTGGCAAAATATGCCTCAAATTGTTTTTTAGCGATGAAACTTTCATATATTAACGAGCTTGCTGATCTTTGTGAACAAGTTGGAGGAAATATAGAGGAAATTGCCAATGCTATTGGATTAGACAGCAGAATCGGCAAATATTTTTTACGGCCAGGCCCAGGTTATGGCGGATCCTGTTTCCCGAAAGACACTCTCGCCCTAATTCGCATCGCCCAAGAAGCAGGTACACCCTCACGGCTGGTAGAGGCAACCGCACAAGCTAATGATGCCAGAAAAGCAAACATAAGTGGAAGAATTATTCAATTATGTGGTGGTAATGTTCACAATAAAACCATTACCATTCTGGGACTTACCTTTAAACCAAATACAGATGATATGCGGGAATCCCCATCTATTCCCATTATTCACCGTTTGGTTGAAGAGGGTGCCCAGATAAAAGTTTTTGACCCTGTTGGAAATGAAAAGGCAAAACCCTTATTACCTAATACAGTTCAATATTTTGATAGAATTAACGATGCAGCCAATCAGGCTGACGCCTTGATTATCCTGACAGAATGGAATGAATTCCGTTCTTTGACACCCAAGACCCTGAAAAACTGGATGAAAAAACCACTGGTAATCGACTTCAGAAATATTTACGATCCCAAAGTGATGAAAAGTGAAAATATTCATTATTATTCAATTGGTCGACCCCTGAAAGAAAAATTTATCATTTAAACAGTTTGACTAATTGACGTAAAGGGGATGTCACACGCCAACAGAAAGAATTCTGTATGGCCGTCAGTTCCTGTTTCAATTTTATATTTTCCTGTTCCAAATGTTGGGCAAAACTGAATTGATAGGGTGAATTTCTAATCTTTTCATAAACTTCTTTCCAGCTTTCAACACATTTTTCCCTATTTTTTTCCGATACAAGAAAAACCGTAAATTCATAACTCAGCTTTGATGGATCAATATCAAACCATTCCACACAAGCCATTTTTATAATTCCATGTTCAGCCAAATTCATCATCAGTTTCACAAACAAACCTAAATGCAAAACCCAACAATGAATATCTTCATAATGATCAGGTATTAGTGTTCTTTCCCCCCATTCCAGAACCTCAGAAAACGGGATTTGGCTTTCCAGATTTTCTTTATCAGGATATAATCCATATTCTGCATGAATTTTTGGAATATCTTTATCATTAATTTTATTTAATGCAAAGTCCAACACCAGGTGTGTTTCAGGGCATGTAGATTTTTTTAACCAGGCAGCGAGTAAATCAGCCAACCGGGTAGGCTGCCTTTTCATATCAAAAGAATAACGACCATCTGGCAAAACCAAACGTAATTGTCCATCAGGTTTTAAAATTTGTCGTATTTCCTCAATCCATCCAATCAAGTCTGGGACATGTTCTGCAACATGAGATGCGATTACATAATCAAACTGACCATCCACACACTCCTTCAAAGCACATTCTTTTTTCCAGATATAGTCAATCTCTACCAATTGACGAGAATCAAAATTGGTATTCCAGGCAAATTGCTCTTTCAGCTCTTCCGTCGACAAATGATCTGCGTAAAAAACATTTCCATTTTCTCGACATAAAACTGGATCAATCAATGCACCGATTTCCAAACATCGTGCATGTGCAAATCGAATTCCTCTATTTAAACGTTCACGACGTAATACAATAAAAGGTTCCATAAATTCTTGACCTGAAATAAAAAAGGATTCATTAAATATAATGAACCCCTCTTTTAATCCAAATTTCACTTTATAAATATAGTAAAAATGAAATTATTTCTCGATATAAATTAATTTATGATTAAGGAATTCAAAAATTCCCTCATCAGACAATTCACGACCATATCCAGAATGTTTCACACCACCAAATGGAAGATCTGGCGCTGTCCAGGTAGGACGGTTGATAAAGACCATGCCGGTATCAATTTCCTTTGCAACCCGCTTTGCACGCTCAACATCTCTTGAAAATACGGTTCCACCCAAACCAAAATCTGAATCATTGGCCAACTCAATTGCCGCTTTTTCATCTGGAACACGGAAGAACATAACAACTGGTCCAAAAAATTCTTTATAGAATACTGGATTTTGCTTGGTAATATCGGTTAAAATGGTCGCTTCCATAAAAGCGCCTGAACGATTTGGACGTTTACCACCAATCACGGCCTTGGCACCATGTTTGACAGCTTCGGCTGTCATATCTGCAATTTCCTGTGCAGCTGCCTCACTGGATAATGGACCCAATGTCGTGCTACGATCCATTGGATCACCCATTTTCAGTTTAGAAAAACAGTCTGTAAGACGTTTCAGATATTCATCTGCAACAGATTCAACAACGATGAAACGTTTAGCGGCAACACAACATTGTCCCGTATTATTCATACGACCCCAAAGACCCCATTTGCATGCTGAATCCAGGTCGGCATCTTCAAGAACGATAAATGCATCACTGCCACCCAGTTCAAGGGTGGATTTCTTAAGATTTTCACCGGCTTTGCCAGCGACAATACTTCCTGCCTTTTCACTTCCCGTAAGCGCAACACCACGGACACGACGATCGGAAATGATTTTGTCGGTATGCTGAGATAATACATAAAGATTGGTATAAACACCTTTTGGTGCACCAGCATCAAGCATCAATTTTTCAAAAGCACCCGCACATTGTGGAACAATGGAAGCATGTTTGACCATTACTACATTTCCAGCCATCAAATTCGTTGCAACAACACGAACAAGTTGATAATAAGGGAAATTCCATGGTTCAACACAGAAAATGATACCTATTGGGTCATACTCAACATAGGCCTTGTGACCATCTTTTGGATGTAAGGTTTTTGGTGCAAGAAATTTTTCGGCATTTTCTGCATAGTAATCAAAAATGTCCGCCGTCAAATCAACTTCCGCTTCAGCTTCTGCAATTAGCTTTCCCATTTCCAAGGTAACATAATGAGCAAATTCCGCCTTCTTATCACGCAAAATTGATGCGGCTTTTTTCATCACTTGACGACGAGTAGCAAAATCTGTCTTACGCCATTTTAAGTAAGCAGCTTGAGCTTCATCAATTTTAGCAGCTACTTCATTCTCCGTTAATTCCTGAAAGGTCTTCACCGTTTCATTGTTAAAGGGATTAACTGATTTATAAGCCATTTAAGCCGTCCTTTCTGCTTTCTGTTTAACGTAAATTAATACTCTATCTATAATCTTTTTTATGAAATAAGCTACCTTAATATCTAATATAAACATGCAATTTCACAATGTGCGATTAAATATTTTTCATATCAGGTTATTATAACCCATATTTTAAAAGAAATATAAAAATAAATTCTATCAATCTATTTCATTTAAAATAATTATAGTATCTATTTAAATATTGTAACTGACAATAAGGCTTTTTTATGAATAATATTCTGGTTATTGGTAGTTTAAATACTGACCTCGAAACTTCTGTTGATCATTTCCCTGAAACTGGAGAAACCCTGATCGGCGGCCCCTTACAGATTCATTGTGGTGGAAAGGGGAATAATCAGGCAATAGCAGCAGCAAAACTGGGGGCATCAGTTACAATATTGGGTGCAATCGGAAATGATCATTTTGGTCAATTGCTGATAGAAAACCTTAAAAAATATCATGTCAACATTACACCTATAAAAACCTGCAAACAAAGTCCTACTGCAACCGCATTAATAATGCATACAAATACAGATAATACAATTATTGTTACAGAAGGGGCCAATGAAAGCCTATCAGCCCAGGATATTCTCAATGCTGAATCTCTCATCAAATCCCATGATATTATTCTTTTACAGCAGGAAATCCCTTTGGAAACGCAGATTGAAGCCATTGAGATTGCATATCGATTAAAAAAAATAATTGTTGTTAATCCTGCACCTTCACGACAGCTCCCTGCAGATATCATTCCAAAAATCAGTTATCTTTTACCGAACGAACATGAGATAAAAGCCTTTCGACATAATGGATCAGAAACTTACGAAGATATTATCCTGCATAGCTCTACACCCATTATCATGACATGGGGTCGCAGCGGAATACTTTTTAAAAATAAAGAAAAACAGATTCAACATATCCCCGCCTATATCGTACCAACCGTCGATACAACAGGGGCGGGTGATACTTTTTGTGGCGCCTTTTGCTGTTTTCTTCATTTGGGATATGAAAAAGCGATTGAAAAAGCCTTGCAAGCTTCTGCACTTTCGGTTACACGCACTGGGGCCCAAAATGGTATGCCCACACTGAAAGAATTAACCGCTTTTCAATTTCATTAACATTTCATATCCCCAGGGAACATGTTCCTATGAGTCATACTTTTTTCCATTATGTTGATTTAATCGGAACATTTGCTTTCGCCATCAGTGGAGCTCTGGCAGCCATTAATCGTAATCTGGACATCTTTGGCGTTTTTTGCATTGCCTTTGTCACAGCCTGTGGTGGAGGAATTGTAAGGGATATCTGTATCGGTTCTTTTCCTTTAGCGGGGATGATGAATCTGGAATATCTCGTTATTGTCTTGACTTCAGTTTTCCTGGCTGCCTTTTTCCAAAAATTACTTTTACATCTCAATCATCCAACTCTGTTTTTTGATGCCATCGGATTGGGTTTTTTTGCTTCGTTTGGCGCCCATAAAGCGTTTGTTTTTACCGGAAATTGCGAAATAAGTATTTTTCTTGGAACACTTACGGCCGTCGGTGGAGGAATATTGCGTGATACATTAACCGCCCTGATTCCATCCGTATTAACCAAGGAAATTTATGCCTCTGCCGCCATTGGCGGAGCCATTGTCCAAATTATGGGTGACAAGAATATTATCAGTCCCACCTTTGCTCCATGGTTTGCCATTATAATCTGTAGTGCAATTCGCTTGTTATCGTTAAAATTTAAATGGAATTTACCGTCAATCAAACAAATTCAATGAGCCCTGTAATTTATCAATCTTGATATAAGGATAAAAAAAGAAAAATTATATTTGACAAAAGAAAAACTGGCTATTTTCATTAAAACAGAGTATGAACATTTTCAAAGGACCCGTAGCTCAGCTGGATAGAGCGTTGCCCTCCGAAGGCAAAGGCCATGAGTTCGAATCTCGTCGGGTCCACCAATAGATATGTTTATCAATAAAATTAAACTTTCAATAACAATCAATTATCTTATTTTTTAATTAATATTATTCAACACGATAAATGAATCAAAAAAACAAAAAATTAATAGTGCAGAAATTTTGACTTTTTCCATGAAAAAATTACGAATATTTATTTAAGTCAATCATAAAACCACTCTTTAAAAAGTAATTCTATAATCAATAAAGCCTATAATAATTAACTGTAATACTTAAATTGTTGATCCAACCATTCAATACGTCGCTTGACGTAATCAATGATATAATTTACAGGCGATTTTTAAGATCTTACGTCATTGGTTCCGGGTCAATCAAATTTGCTTTCTCGATAATAATTTTGTTAATTGTCTCATTGGAAATTAAATTGCCATTCCACAACTCACGTCATCTTGCATAAATTTCTGGTTTGATGTGATGAGATCATCGATAATTCCAAAGGTTTGATATTCGGAAATATTTACCATATGGTTAGTGATTTTTCCACATCCCAACAACATAGGATTAAATTATTAGTAATACTGTAAAAAAACGGTTAATTCATATAAAAATATATAATCAATAATAAATCCTTTTTTACATTTGTTATATCTTTCAATATCCACTTGTACACTTTCAATAGGCGATTCATATAAACTTGGTAATCTGCTATTAATATTTCCTCACGACCAATTAAATTTCATTCATTATGATGGTAAACACATTTTTGCCCAAAATTATCCAGGTGTCTTGGCTGATAACAACCTTGAATATAATGCTGATGATCAATCCCTTATTGCGTTTGGGAAAGATTATTTTCTAAAATATACAGACCCATGAGATTCATCATTATACCATACCTCACAAAGGAACCTTGCCATGGAAAATATAGCTGAATTACACATACCTAAATCAAACTAATCGTAACAGGAATATTCGTTTCTAGTACCAAACAACTGTTTCGTCTTTATGAAAATGTCGCCATATTTAGTTGTAATATTGTTCCTAAGCAGAGTTCTATCTGTTCCATATCCTTTCAAAACCATACCTGAATCTGATAATAAAATATTTATCTACAACAGGATGCATTCTTTTATTCTATATTATGACTTTTCTTTACTGACGTTAAACTGACCTGTTCTTGCAATCCCCAGATTCTTACCGCAAAAAATTAAAATAAGATATTCCTTCAAAAAATGAAATACTTATTCCCTTCACTTTATCTGTAGGATTGCTCTCCTTTAATGAAAATCAGCAATGGTCTGTTTGATTTAGATAATACGGTTAAATCCCATTCATCCGATATGTTACTACAACCAAACTAGACAAAATTTTCATTATTAATATATCCTATTTACTGCTGTTTTTTGGCATCAGCCATAAATCAGTTTTCCATAAAATTGTGACATTCCATCAAACAAAATTTCTACAAGGGTAACCGACCCTGCTCTTGTATCAATAAAGGGTTGCCTATTCTGCCATTTGACAGATGCATCAAATTCAACCTCGCAATTCCCTTCATAAGGTTGCTGAAGAATGATCGTCATGCGTTGCAACTGACCCTTTTGCCCTTGCCCAAGTGAAATCCCGCACGCTTTCTGGAGTAGAAGACGATAGCTGATGTCTCCCGCTTTTGGAAACATCAGGGTAATGGCTGGATCATTCACGATCCTGTTTTCAACCAATATACCAGCAGATAAACGATCAACAATCTGTCCACCTGTCATTTCCTGTCCCAATGATCCTTTTGCGAGACCTTGTGTCATATCAAATCTGCTCATTTTATTTACTTTCAAGTTTCATCAGCCGTGTCTCAAGATCATTGATTTTCTGTTTATGAGCGGCTAAAAGCATACAAAGAACCTCGGTATATCTCAGTTTTTGACGATAAATAACGTCACCCTTGTCATCTTTTGGCACTTCCTGAACAGACTTGAGGATCGGGTTCCCGTTTTCATCCTTCTCGCCTGTATCCACCCTCTTGAATTCAGGTGATGCATCCTGCGTCCACATGGCATAATCGGATGGATCAAGTCCGGCATCCATGATCGCCTGTTCTATATCCTGCGCGATAAAACCTGTATGAACACGTGCCTTGTCCTCACCTTTCTCTTTTATCGCGTCATTCAGCCTGTAATTGACAACATTGACATTATACAGGGCCTCCATCAGTTTTTTATCTGAATTTCCAGCTTTCTCATCAAGGATGGATGTGATGGTCTTGACGTTTTTGTCCGAGGTCACGTTTGGTGCGGTCTTTGTGAAAAGATTGTTCCATGAATTTCCCGCACGTCCCAGGTCCCCGCCGCCATCATTGAGGGGATGAAAGGAAATAGAACCAAATGCATAATTGGCATTGATGTTGTCAGACCATACTACACTAGTAAAACTCTTGTTATTACCTTTTTCACCATTAAAATTTACAGAATACTGAATATGTATTTCCCTGGATTTTGGATTGGGTTCATAATCTTTTGTATAATCACCATTTATTGGTCTTAAACCCGCATTAATCCATGTAACACCATCCATATCCTTAGGCTGTGGATACACAAATTGTCCTGTCAAATCAAGTATTACAGTACCCAAGGGTTTATTTGCATCATCAATGGAAAAATATTTATCTAGATCTAAATTATTGACATAGGTTCTAATGTTATCAACATTACTTTGTGCTTGACTTGCAATTGCTGTGACACTTGCAATCTGTTCTTTTGTATCATTTGCTGTTTTAACAAGTTCTGAAAGTTGCTGTGATGTATTACCACCATCCATTGAAACATTACATGCAGACAGGTCCAGATCTTTTGGAGCGTTATTTTGATTTGTCATTTTATATCTCTTAATTAATTTCATTCATTAATTTGAAAAATTTATTTTAAATTTGATAGCCTAGTTTCTAAATCACTAATTCTTTGCTCGTAAACTTGTTTAAAATCCTCAAGTTTTTTCAATTTTTGTTTGAATGCTTGAATAAAAACACAAAATATTTCATCATATCGTAAAGACTGCCTGTAAACCTGATTACCATCAGCATCTTTTAAGAATACACACTCTCTTTTTGTAACAGGATTACCCCTGTCATCCTTTTCGCCTGTCTCAATATCTTGTGTCTCAAAAACTTTTTCTTCTATCCACATTCCATAATCAGAAGCTGATAAACCTTTATCTTTCAAAGACTTCTCAACCTCCTGAGCTATAAAACCATTATGCAATCTGGCTTTACCCTCTCCCTTTTTATCAATAGCGTAATTAAGCTTGAATGTATGAACATCAAGATTATAGATTGCATCTAGCAATTTCTGGTTTTCAACATTATCTTCATTGCCCAGAGCGGAAACAATTTTTTTTTCGTTTTTATCAGAAGTTACGCTCAATGCCGTTTTTGAATAAATATTATTCCAGGCATGGTTTCCTATTCCAAGATCACCCACTCCATCACTATCGGGATGAAAAGCATCTCCTACAAAAGAACGATATGCATGCTTATCATCTGTCCAAGTTTTTAATACTACCCAATATTTATTTTTCAATGTATAATGTTCGATTATACGAGTACATGCAGGATCAGGACTTGCACGAAATCCATTAAGATTTAAAGTATGTCCATAAGACATAAAAACAGTTCCATTATCAGAACGTGCCTTTGGACCAATAAATTGATTTGTATTATCCAAAAGCAGAACATTACCTGATGTAAAAGATTGATCCCTTGATAAATAATTATCAAGATTCAAATCTTTAATTCGCCTTGACAATATCTCACATTTTTTATCAACGTTAATTGAGGTTTCAGAAAGTCCTGCTACTTCTCCTATTGTATCATTTGCCGTTTTTGCCCATTCAGATAATGTTTTTGATGTCTTCCCTTCATCAATAGAAACAGTACAATCTGAAAGATTCAAATTCTTTGGAGAATTATTAATCATTTTAATGCCCTATATATCTACAATTGAATGAAAAAATACTAGCTATTAAGCAACACAAAGCACTCCACCATTATTCCAGGAATTTTTATAGTAGACAGAACCATCAGTAAGAACGATATTACCGTTTAATGACAATCCTTCAGGCATTTTTTTACTGCCGTTGAGATAATCATCAGAAGCTATGTATAAATTACCATTTAATGAAAAATCATTTGGAATTTCAGAAACCTTTTCAGGCGCGATAACTACTCCATCTTTATTTCTATAAAGACCGGAATTAACTTTCTCAATTGAACCATTACTCATCATAAAGGAAAAGGTTAAATCATCATTCATGATAACGGATTCAACACTAATCCCTTGCTGTCCTTTTTCTCCCTTCGGAATTGAAAAATCAAAAACTGCATTTATATCAGATCCTGAATTCGTTATTTGAGCAGGTTGGTTAGCTTCGACAGATACAATGTTGCCTATTTTGATTGTTGCCGCTTTGGCAACCGGATCAATCCATTCAGTACCGTTCCACCATAGAGGTTCTTTTTTATCAATATCATATGATTGTGTTCCAATTGGATAATCAACAGGCAATTTATCCTTGGTTGTAGGGGTTACATAAGGATAAGTAAATTTTCCTGTATGATCTTTTTTCATTGCGGCATGAGACGGATATAAAGACCATTCAGCCTGTCCTTCTCCACCTTCTTTTGAACACCAAAAGATACCATCTTTACCAAATCGTATTTCATCCTGGTATCCCAATGATGTAATGGTTTTGGGTTGTTCTTTTTCTGATAAATATAAATTACTCAATAATCCAGCACTTCTACTTCTCTTAACATAATAATATGTCCTATTTTGATCCATCCAATGCGCCATAAGAGTTACAACATCACCAACCCTTATAGTGATAATAGCATCTTTTTTAAATGCTTCCCCTTTTCCATCAACCAACTGGTTTTCACAAATAATATCAGTTTTAATTTTATAACCTGATTTATCCATATCAGAACCATAACACACAAAGGTATATGACCCTTGATACCCCTTAAATTCTAACGGCTGACAATCAGGTAACCAACAGGCTCCCCCAGCAAATATATATCCTTTTAACTCCTCAATCTTATCAGCCCTTGCTGATGCCAGGATATCAGCTGTTCCCTTGGATGGAGCAAATGCTATAATTTTGCTTTGTGCACCAACCGTGTAAATATCAAACAGTGTTTTATCCGCATAAGCGTGAACATCATCATCTAAATAGATGGAAACTTTAGCATCAGGATTAATAGACTGCGTTATTATAAATGGATTATTAATAGGTTGAGTCAACTGACCCCGTGCATCCAATCCTGCAACTCCATTTGGATGATTTATTTCAATATTTGGAATGGCCTGATGGGCAAGATCGACGACTTTACCCAAAGAGGCATCCTGATGGGATGGAGTTGGGACTTTTATGGTATAATCCAACATTTCAGCAGATAATTTACCCGCGCCATCTGTTCCGACCTTTCCGCCATCTGACTGAATTGACTTGACGTTGAGTTCAGTTGATCCGTCATTCGTATAGCTGTCCCCCTTTTCTCCCTTGGGAATGGAGAACTCGAGCACGGCGGTATTTTCTGATCCTGAATTGCGAACGGATGCCTGGACATCCGGATCTGTGGTGGTCACGGTTCCTATGCGTATGGTAGCTGCGGCCCCCTCTTTTCCGATCGGGCCCACATCCCCCTTTTCCCCTTTTGGAATGCTGAACTGCAGGATCGCATCATGTTCATCGCCAATATTTTTGATGGTTGCCGCCTCATCGGGTCTTAAAGGCCGCACCTGCTCAACAACCCTGACAGTTGCCGCTTTTCCCTGGGGTCCCGCAACTTTTCCTAAAGGCCCGCCCCAGGTCTTGTCATTGGTGTATATATAGGCGCTGGCCTCACCAGTCTTTTCATCAAGATAAAGATATTGATCCCCCGCTCTTGGCATACCACGGGGATCATTAAGAGCAATTGTCGCATCAGGCAAGTTATGACCACTATACCAGCGTGAGCCATCATCCCCTTTTGCACCTTTCTCTCCCTGAATGCCCTGCAATCCCTGCGGACCGGTATCACCACGGGGACCCCTGATGCTGCCAAGACTGACCCAATCCCAGCTATCTCCATGCGGAATGGTGCGCTTGACCTCCCAGCTCGTCGTGTTGATCCATACAACATTCGGGTTTAGGGGGGCGCTTCCCTGATCCGGATCCTGCTGGCTGGTGATGATGCGGGTTCCATCAAAACCGTCCCTGCCGTCCTTGCCTGCTTCCCCTTTCTCTCCCTGAATGCCCTGCAGTCCCTGCGGGCCAGTATCACCCTGCAATCCCTGCGGGCCGATATCACCTTGTTTACCTTGAAGGTTTCCAACCTTTTGCCAATTCGTGCCATTGAAAACAAACAGATCATTGGAAGCTGTATTCAGGAAACTATCCCCGACCCTATAGCTTGAAGAGGTTACAGGATCCTCCTGGGCAAAAAACCATAGAGAACCTCTCTCTCCCTGATCCCCTTTCAGATTGGCCAGCCTGACCCATTGATTATCATTAAATGTGAACAGGTTGCTGTTGGTAATATTGAAATAGAGATCACTCTTTTTATAAACCTCATTGTAAACGGGATCCACAGTACCAGTATATATGATACTTCCAGCCTCCCCCTTCAGATTCCCAGACTTGTGCCAGCTATATGCATCCCCGCCCCGGGAGACAGTTTCAAACAAATCTCCTGTGACATCATTGAGCCAGACAATATTTTCCTTGGCATCACGGGCAACAGGATCACGATTGGACAACAGAATTTGCGTGCCTGCCTTCCCCTGTATCCCCTGTATGCCTTGCCTACCTTCAGGAATGGTAAAATCAAGAACAGCGTTATGCCCATCACCCCTGTTCTCAACAGCAGCATCACTCCCTGCCGCACCTGTCACAACATTTCCAAGCTTTACCGTCGCGGCCTGGCCCTGCTCACCCTGAGGCCCAACCTGACCACGGGGCAAGGTGAAATCCAGAACGGCATCCACCTCGGTTCCCGAATTGACAATCTTTGGATCCCCATCAGGTTCTGTGGGCAGAACCTTGCCAACCGTAACCGTTGCGGCACATCCTTGAGGACCCTGGGGACCCGTATCCCCCAATACATAATTGCCAGCCTCGCCACTGCCCATGATTCCTTCCGGCATAATTGGCAATGTCACAACAAACTCACGCTCCTCATTGGCACGTGTGGTTACCAAAAAACGAATACCGGTTTTGGTATTCATTGTCCCTCCACTGATACGTGCCCTAAAGGTCTGCCCAGATACCGTAATCCGGTCAACACTAAGTGTCTCATCTGAAGGTTGGGCACTTACGCAGCTGATTGCATCAGAGGGAGAAAGGCGATTGACCATTGAAAACTGGTAATAGACACTTTCCAATGGTGATTTACATTGCAGATCAATCTCACGATGTCCCAAACATCCAGCTGGAACGATAATAATTCGACTGCCTTGATCACAGTTCATTTTTAAATCCTTATTGATTACTGAAATTTATATGTAAAATTAATTTGTTATTGCCATCTTTATTATTCACATACCTGTTTAACGGAACCCTTCATTAAAAAACCTCCGTTAATCCAGGGGCTCCCATCTCCTGGATCCTGGGTGGGAAGCATCGCAAACACCTCTTTTAATGCACTGCTTAATCCATGCGGGGAAACCGTACCAAATCGTGATACATCCCCGCTGGCCAGACAGACGAATCCCTCATTCAGCCATAGGGAACGGCCATCTGCCGGATCTGTCCTGGACATTGACTGAACAGCCTTCTCCAATAAATATAAAGCTGCCCCTGAACTAAACTCTTCAACCCTGGCACGATAAAATTGCGTCTGTTCCCCATCCTTGCGAATAACCAACAGCTCATCTTGCAACCCTATTTCATTCGTAGAATTTAACATAGTCACCTGATCTGATGCCACGATTGTTTCCTGCTCGCAAAACTCCAGGTTGCAGACACCCTCACACTGACAATCGCTCTTTCTGTTACTCATCCCTATTCCTTCCCCTTAGATACATATAAAAAAACCGTTATCATCAAGAAGATAACGGTCAATAAGCTTTATTCCATTCAATGGCGGTCGTATGTCAGGCGGTCTTGTCCGGGAAGACATACTTATGAACCTCTCCTCCCTCCGCTCTGTTGCGGCATGCCCAAAAGTGGACAAAATCATCTCCTGGATTACGCTCCTGCCCCGGTCTGTCTGCGCTGTATAGGTCAGACAATAAGAATGACTAGCCCGGCCTCCAGAAATAAACGCCGTTAAAAACCTGTCATGCGCCAGAACACTCTCCACCCTCAATCCCAGGCCATGCACTAAAACCGTCCCGGATACAACCCTTTCCCCATCAGACAAACGATGAAAAAAATCAACGCTGTAATCCTGATAAGATGTGACGTTCTTCGGGGGAAATACAGACAGTTCCCTCTTCGAGCGTCTCAGTACCTGGTATACACAATAGCTGTTCAAAAAAAACGTTCGCATTAAATACATCGCTAACCATCCATGTCTATCTGAAAATTCGTCGTCAAATTCTTATAAGAGGGAGCAGGATTATTGATGATTTCAACATGATCATGATATGCTGCTGGTTTAGAAAAAAACTCTATAACATTTGACCTCATCTGATTATAAGGTGCATTTGGAATAACTGGAACTTCTGTATCTATATCAACAAAAGAATTAATTTTTACATTTTCAATAATATAAAGAAATGTCGTATTTGATATATTTACAAAAAAGTTACTAAAACTAAAATTCAACTCAATTATACCATTTGCGTCTCCACCACCAACAATAAAATGATTTAATCCATTTTTAGGTAACTTGTTAAATATACATCCTGTAAACGAATAATGACCTCCAGAAATTAACCATCCTTCAATAACATTAACATGATATGGATCGTTATCCATTTCATTTATTCTATCAATTTCAATTTCGATACCCCAAAAATTCACATAAAATTGTCCTGAAGTACCAGATAACCGAGTAAATCGGATACCTGAAATATATAATTCATTATTATTATCTAATGAAGAAGTATATGTCCAACATATTATTAATTTTGGTCGAGTCAAGCCAACTAAACTCCGATTTAAACCAATATTATTAGTATGCTTATTCAGCCACTCTGTCGCCTGATCCAAAAAATCATCTCCGTAAGCCAAAAAAGTAACATTTTTTGTTTGAAGATCAAAAGTATGATCAATTTCTTTATCTGAATTTAGCTTACCATCTGGAGTTAAATAATGAACATCACTAGCTTTTAAATAAATCATAATTGATCCAGTTGCAGGAGCTTGTTGCAGAGCTTTACTTATAGAAAAATAAGGATTTTTCATAGTGCCATCTCCCATTTTATCATTACCTTCAGAAGAAGAAACGTAAAATTCTGTCTGAACAGATGGTGATGCAACCAATAACTGACCGTCTTTATCATAATATAAAATATTACCATAAATTTTTGATAAAACAGGATATCGTATCCAACCGTTTTGAGGGTTGATTATGTTAACTTTATTCTGGTTGGGATTAAATCTGTTATTATCCTCCAAACATTGCCATAAAACCCAAGGCCTGTTTGGATCATCCCCCTGCACGATGGTTCCTTTTGAATAACCATTGTTTTTATTACAAAAATCCTGGTTGAAACTTGGCAGACCTCCCGCCTGCATCCACTGTATAGCCTCTGTAATCTGGTATAAAATCCCGTTATGATCCTGTCCCCAGGGTGGAACACCACCTTTCAGGGCAGAAATCATAGTTTGTTTTGG
>NZ_JAXOQA010000036.1:0-20306 GCF_047307945.1 Commensalibacter sp. A3DC
TGCCTTTTTTTAATTGAGCGATTGGTGATTTTTGCCATGATATAATTTTTTTATCATGATCTATCGTAAATTCTTTATTATTATCGTGAATTAATCGATTAACCTGTTGAGGGATAAATTTTTCAATCGATTTATTAATTTTTTTTAAAATAAAAGAGCGTTCTTCTTTTTGGATTGAATCCGGAAGTTGAAAACAAAATCCCCGAATTTTACCAATAAACTCGCCATCAATTGAAATATTCCCTTCATTTGTTATAGAGGTAAAGGCATTTATTTGTTTAGAGTGAGATAAATGATGGATAAGGTTTGTGACCCTTTGATTAACGAACTTTGATACCAAACTGTCATGTAGCGCGTCGGAAAGTTTTTCTTCTATCTCTTTTGTTTGGGCGTGCCAATAAGATGATGATTCTACCCAATTATTTTTTGTTGTTAAAAATGAATAGATACGAATACTGGCAAGTCTCTGCATTAAGGTATCGATGTCCCCCTGCAAATGATTTAGCTGTTGAATTTGCTGATCAATCCAATTTTCAGGTATATGGCCTTGTTTGATCAAAAAAAGGAAAATTTGTTTACATATCCGTGCATGATATTCACTGCTAATTTTTTTAAAGTCGGGTATTTGACAACATTCCCATAACAATTCAGTTTTAAATTGTGACGTACATATTGAACGTACTTCATGGTCTTGGATAAGATAAGATAGGTTTTTAAGATCAGAGGAATATTGACCAGTTATAAGCTGTGGAAACAGTGAAGGTGTGGTTAAGGTGGAAAAAAGTGTCAGGGGATTTTGAAAATCGAGATCATGATTACGCCAATAAATTTGTTTTATGGGATCGAAAGCATGATTTTCTATGGCATTGACAATTTTATCAGAAATTATTGGACAATTCGCGGTTATGCCAAATGTTCCATCCCTTGAGCCTCTCCCAGCCCTACCTGCAATTTGAGCAATTTCACTTGGATAGAGATTACGCATCTGTCGTCCATCATATTTTGATAAATTCACAAAAGCGATATGATTGACATCCATATTCAAACCCATGCCAATTGCATCGGTGGCAATCAAATAGTCAACCTCTTTATTTTGATAAAGTTCCATTTGTGCATTACGGGTACGGGGAGAAAGTCTTCCCATGATAATTGCACATCCACCTTTTTGACGCTTGACCAATTCTGCAATGGCATAAACTTCATGGGCTGAAAAGGCAACAATTGCACAACGTGGTGGTAATTTTGTTAATTTGGTAAATCCATTATATACTAATGATGAAAGTCTTGGCCGTGTTTGTATTTCGATAGATGGAACAAGTTTTTTCAAAATAGGGATGATTGTATCAGCCCCGAGAAAAATTGTTTCATATGTTCCGCGGCAATGAAGAAGCCGGTGGGTAAAAATGTGTCCACGATCTGGATCTGAACAAAGCTGAATTTCATCAATGATGACAATATCAACGGGTATATGAACGGGCATTGCCTCAACAGTGCAGGAAAACCATTTTGCCTGGGGTGGAACAATTTTTTCCTCACCTGTTATAAGCCCGACATTTTTTTTCCCTTTGATTTTAACCATTCGCTCATAGTTTTCCTTGGCAAGAAGCCTTAGGGGAAATCCAATGATTCCGGAAGGATAAGCAAGCAAGCGTTCAAGGGCTGTATAGGTCTTGCCAGTATTTGTTGGTCCAAGTATTGCTTTGATTTGTGTCATTATAGGTAATTTATATCAGCTGTTTTTGATAAGCGTACAGGATAATAGATAAATTAATTAGATAATCATTCAATGATAATTATAAATTACAATTGTTTTGAGATTTTATTTTAATTAATAATTAAATGATTAATTTATTGCTTGCAAAAAATTAATCATTTTCAAACACGTTTGAAAAATCAATGTAATAAAGGTTTTTTATGGGTCAGGGTATAGATACAGAACTAAAAAGAAATTTGAGTAACCGACATATGCAGTTAATTGCAATTGGAGGGTGTATAGGCACTGGTCTTTTTATGGGAGCGGCTAATACGATTTCACTTGCTGGTCCCTCTATTATTTTTATTTACTGTATTATTGGTATTATTGTATTCCTTGTAATGCGTGCCTTGGGCGAAATTCTTTTATCTGATTTACGATACAGATCATTTGTAGATTTTGTTACAGAATTGCTTGGACCTTGTTGCGGCTTTGTTTTGGGTTGGTCTTACTGGTTGTGCTGGATTGTCATTGGTATTGCAGATCTAATTGCCATTTCAGGATATACGCAAATATTTTATCCCAATTTGTATTCTTGGATACCGGCTCTATGCTGTATCGCAATATTTTATATTTTAAACCGTTTGACTGTTCGAATATTTGGTGAAATGGAATTTAGTTTTGCCATTATCAAAATTCTAGCCATTATTGTTTTAATTCTTGTTGGTATCTTTTTTATCGTTACGGGTTTTCGTTCTCCATCAGGAGACGTGACCTCTGTAAAAAACATATGGAATCATGGCAATTTGTTTCCTAATGGATTTGAGGGGTTTTTGGCTGGATTTCAAAGTGCCACCTTTGCCTTTATTGGAGTTGAACTTATTGGTACTGTTGCGGCTGAATCTAAAGATCCGGAAAAAAATTTACCCAAGGCCATTAATAATATCCCTTTAAGAATTTTGATGTTTTACGTATTTTCTGTAATGGTTATTATGGCGGTTATTCCTTGGCAAAGTATCAATCCATCCAAAAGTCCATTTATCATGTTGTTTTTGTTTGCTGGTCTCCCTGCAGCTGCTGCAATAGTCTATATTGTTGTGATTACGTCAGCGGCATCATCCACAAACAGCGGGGTATTTTCCAGTAGCCGTATGTTATATGGTTTGGCAAGACTTAATAAAGCGCCTGCTTTTTTTGGGAAATTATCTAAACATTCTATACCGATAAATGGTCTGAGATTTTCTTGCTTATGTTTATTAACTTCAGTCATCTTATTACTTTTTAATAATAAAAGTATTATTGAAATTTTTACTTTGGTGGCTTCCGTTGCGACAATTATTTCATTATTTACCTGGTTGCTAATATTACTGTCCTATATCCAGTATAGAAAAAAACATCTTCATAAACACATGAGTTCTTTCTTCAAATTACCTGGTGGATATATCTCCTGTATTCTTTGCATAATTTTTATTTTTTTCACGTTATTGACGCTAATGATACAGTTTGACACGCGTATGGCATTATATATCGGAAGCGCTTGGTTTATTTTTATTACTTTTTGTTATTATATAGTTACAAAATCAAAAAAAGGAGTAAAATAATTTTATTATCAAAATAAAAAGGAGGTAAATAAAGCTTAAAGCTTAATAAACTAATTTTTCAATGAGAAATTTTTATTACTTTTCCTATGTTTTTTTGGTGTGTCAAATTAATTGTAATTAATTTGTTATAATTTTTTGTAGAGAAGGTTGATATTTTAAGTCATAATACTCATTTGTTTAACTGACACAACGTTATATGTAAGTAATTATTCAAAGGTTATAAAATGACTTCTAAAAAAATCCCTTTTGAACAACAGATTGTTATTCTCCAGAATACAATCACGACAATGGTACGTCAGGATAAACCTGACTTGTCAGCACGTCAATTGGCTGTTTTCTTGATTTGTTATTTGAATGAAACAGTTCAGACTGTTCGTGGACTGGCAGCGGCTCTAAGAGTTTCAAAACCGGCTATCACAAGAGCTCTGGATCGATTGGAAGAACTCAATTTGCTAGGTAGAAAAACAGACCCTATGGATCGTCGCTCTGTATTAGTGCAGCGTACAGAAGAAGGTTATGAATATTTGCAGAATATTCAATCCATTATGAGCGAAGCTGTGAAGCAATAATAATGGTTATATAACAATTACTATATATGTTGTAAAAGCAGTTATTAATTTAATAACTGCTTTTTTATTTAATACCCAAAATGAGAATGTAGTTTAATATATTTATTTATTTCCAGGTAAGTGTTATTATAGTACAGAAACTATTTGGGGAAATCATAATGAAAAATAATAACTTACTCTTTGCCGCTACTCTGATTGGATCGTCTTTTTTAATTAATCCAGTATTTGCGGCCAATCATCACAAACGTGTTCATCAAGCTGCTGCATCTTCTGAAAAATCCGTAGGTACGGTGACTATGACCTTTCATTCAGCAGATTTAGGCGTTGGTTATACTTGGGGAGATGGTATTCTTCATTATAGGGGACATGTTTACAAGTTCAAGATAAAGGGTGGTGATGTTGTTGCATTAGGTTTTTCAAAATCTCAAGCAACAGGACGTGTTTTTCAGTTAAAAAATATATATGATTTTGCTGGAAAATATGCTGCCGCTACGGGTGAAGCCACAGCTGGTGTTGGTGTAGGGGCTGGAAATCTAAAAAATGCAAAGAATGTTATCATTAAAATGGATACAAACACTGTTGGCGGAAGATTGGCCGGTGCACCTGCAGGTTTTGAAATTAAATTTGTTGATAAACATTTGCAAAAAGCAGCTGAAGCTGACAAGCAGAAAGAAAAAAACATTAAGAAATCTGCAAATAAAAGTCATATGACTGCAGATGAATTAAATGGTGAACAACTAGATAAAATGAAAAAATAGTTGTTTGAATTTTTGGAAATGGTAACTGGATATCATACAGTTACCATTTTTTTATATTTAAAGACTGTGTTTTGTAAAGAATGAATAAAGTCCAGATAAGTTGAGGCAAAATCAGTAGCGAGCACGCGAGTTCAATGTTTTGCAATGAAGTAAGGGGGAATATATAGAATAAAAAACCACCCCAAATGCAAAATAAACATTCTATAAACGTGATTAAAATCGGAGAAATATGACTGCGATGTGCCATTTGATATAAATGGCTGCGATGTGCTTGTAAAAAAGGTTCCTTGTTAATTATTCTACGTATTAATGTAAAAGTCACATCAAAAATGAAACCAAACAAAAGAAAAAATATTATTATATTTTGAGAAATTAAGGTGACAAAGTCTGGGTTGATCGCTGTGCCTAAGGGAATAATGGCAAAAGAGGCCAATATCAAACCGCAAGCTTGACTGCCGACATCTCCCATAAAAATTTCAGCTTTTGGAAAATTAAAAGGAAGAAAACCGAGCAATCCAGTCAACAGGGATAATGCAAAAATTTTATTTTCCAGATTTGTGCTATAAAAATAAATAAACAGGCAGCAGATTGCGGCAACTCCAGCAGCCAAACCGTTTAAACCATCCATAAAATTATAAGCATTAGTTATATAAACAAGCCAGATTATAAAAAAAGGAAGTAAATATAAATGGCTTTCTAAGAAAGAGGCTGGAAAGACAAAAATACAAACACTTATGGATGCAATAAACTGAATTGCCAGTTTGGATAAGGCTGACCATTGTTTGATATCGTCCAGCCACGAAAATAATGATATGAATGTAATGGTTGATAATAAACCTATGATTGATAAAGAATAATGCTGGTTAATTAAGTAAATAAAACTTATATTGGCAGTTAAAAAGGCGGAAATGATACCTATCCCACCGCCTTTTGGTATTGGAAATGTATGAGAACTCCGTTGGTTTGGATTATCCATAATACCAACTGAGGCAACATATTTCACAATTGTTGCGGATAATAGTGTATTGGAGATAAGCCAGATAAGTAACAAATATTTATAGTTTACAGAGTTCATTGTTTTTTAAATGTAATGTAATTAAATAAAGTTATTTTACATTATTTAAATGGAAAAGTGATTTTGCAACAGCCTAGTGTAACTATTTCTAGCCAACAAAAAAAGATATTTAATCGTATTGCTATCAATATTTTTATGGATGGTCTGTTGGCAGCCATTGCCGCTCCATTGGCACGTTGGCTTTCTGATCCACAGGGCGGGTTTATCCATCCATTATGGTTTTTAACGGGTGGTGTATTGACCTTGCTGGTTAGTGGAATACCATTTCATATTCCACAACAATATTGGCGTTTTTCCGGGATAGCGGATTTGTTAAATATAGCCGCTGCATCTGTAGGCAGTGCGATATTATTCACCTGTTTATTATATGTAACCGGATATCCATTACCTTCCGTGACATTTCCGTTTATTTATGCAATGGTTCTTTTGCTATTAATGGGCGGTGGTAGAATAGGTTACCGGATTTTATCTGCAGAAGCATTTAGGAATTATTTCAATAAAAAAAGAAAAATTATCATTGTTGGAAATGATGCAGATATTGATCTGTTTATGCGGGCTATACGGCTTGATCATTCAAACGCATTATCGGTTATGGGACTGATCTCTTTTCGTCAGAATAGAAAAGGTCATCGTATTCATAATATTCCCATTTTAGGAAGTTTGGATGATTTTTCTGTTATACTTACACAGCTTGATGCACAAAAAAAATTACCTTCTTTATTCGTGATTATTGGTCAAGAATTAAGAGGGGAGCAATTGCGGGATTTTTTAGCAATTGCGGGTAAATGGAATATTGATGTTCAGAGAACACCAGTAATTACCCATTTATCACCTGCCGCCAATTTAGAATTGAAACCGATTGCTCTTGATGAATTATTGAACAGGCCACAGATTGTCTTGGATCGTGCTGGCATGGCTGAAATGATAAAGGGCAAAGTCGTGGCCATTACAGGTGCGGGAGGAAGTATAGGATCAGAATTGGTTCGGCAAGTTGCTGATTTATCCCCTAAATTATTATTGTTGCTTGATCAAAGCGAATATGCACTATGGAAGATAAATATTGAATTATCGGAAAGTAATTTTGCAGGTTTAAGGGAAACGATCTTAATCAATATACGAGAAAAGAAAAGAGTAGATTCCCTCTTTCAAAAATATAAACCAGATTTGGTCTTTCATGCTGCAGCTTTGAAACATGTATTTACAATCGAGAATAATCCAATCGAGGGGTTTTTAACAAATATTATTGGCACGCGTGTTGTGGCTGATGCTGCTGTTAAATGCGGGACACAGGCATTTATTATGATATCAACTGATAAAGCGGTTAATCCCTCAAGCTTTATGGGCGTTTCAAAACGAATTGCAGAAATGTATTGTCAGTCTCTCGATAAAACCATTCGTGACCATGATCCTGAAAAGAAAAATCAGGGTTTTGAATGGTTGGGTATGAGCAAAATGCGATTCATTACGGTAAGGTTTGGAAATGTTCTTGGCTCAACAGGATCTGTTGTTCCCCTGTTCAAACGTCAGTTGAGTCATGGAGGACCTTTGACGGTTACCGATCCAAATATGCAACGCTATTTTATGACTATTCCAGAAGCGGTAGGGTTGGTTTTACAGGCTAGCGTAAGAGCAACAATAAGATTTGGGAATGGAGACAAAACGGATGAGATGTTGCATCAGGGGGGCATTTTTGTACTTGATATGGGAAAACCCATAAAAATTCTGGATTTAGCACGTCAGATGATTCGCCTTGCCGGGTTAAAACCGGATGAGGACATAGTCATAGAATTTACCGGAGCAAAACCTGGTGAAAAATTATTTGAGGAATTATTTTATGGTCGTGAAGCCCCAGTTCCAACTGATCATGACGGTTTATTGATGGCAACGCCCAAAGGTATGGATATCAAGGTGGTTACGGAATATATCGATCGGATTAGATATGCATGTGATAATAATGATGTTGTTGAGGCAATAACATATGTGCAGAAATTAGTGCCTGAATTTAAACATTTGTCGAATTAAATGAACGAAATCAAAAAATCGAATAAGATAATTTAAAAAATTATACTAGAGGTGAATATGAATGATCCGATATTATTTTTAGATTTAAACAAACAACAGGCACGTATAGGAAAGATTTTAAAAGATCGTATAGACAAGGTTTTTTCACATGGAAAGTTTATTTTAGGACCTGAAGTTCAGGAACTTGAAGATCGTTTGGCGGAATATGTCGGTGTTTCATATTGTATAGGGGTTTCATCTGGAACAGATGCAATCCAGATTGCGTTAATGGGTGAAAATGTTGGAAGAGGGGATGCTGTTTTTTTACCTGCATTTACCTATACAGCAACAGCTGAGGTTCCATTATTACTGGGTGCAACTCCCATTTTTGTTGATATTAATCCTGAAACTTTTCAAATTGATCCAATTAATCTCAAAAGTGCAATTGATAAGGTTAAAAAAGAAAATAAATTAAAACCTAAAGCCATTATTGGGGTAGATCTTTTTGGACAGCCTGCGCCATGGAATGAATTATGCCAGATTGCTAAAGATGAAAATTTATTTTTGTTGGATGATTGTGCTCAGTCCTTTGGTGGTCAATATCATGGAAAGAAACTGGGTAGTCAGGCAGATGCTACGATCACCTCATTTTTTCCATCCAAACCTTTTGGAGCCTATGGGGATGGTGGTGCAATTTTTACAAACAGTTTAGAAAAGTTTGAACTTTATCGCTCGTTGCGTTCGCATGGCGAAGGACAAACACGTTATCAGGTTTTGCGAACGGGAATAAATGGACGTTTGGATACGATACAGGCAGCAATATTGTTGGCCAAATTCGGTTATCTTGAAGAGGAGCTTGTAAGAAGAGAAGAAATTGCAACTTTATACGATGCCGCGCTTTTGTCTTGTGTAAAAATACCAGCTCGGGTATTAAATAGTAAAAGTGCCTGGGCAATTTATTCAATTCTATTAAGTGATGAAGCAGAACGCAAATTTGTACAAGATACGTTAAAGGCTGAAAATATTCCCTCGGCCATTTATTATCCCTTACCATTGCATTTACAACCTGCCTATCACTCCTATCATGATGGAACATATTTGTCAGTATCAGAGGAAGTTTCCAAACGGATTTTGGCATTACCTATTCATCCAGAACTTTCGAATGCTCAGGTTAACCGTGTTATTCAAGCAGTTTTAAAAGTAAAAAAATAAAAGAATGAGAAAGCAAAATATAATTTTAACCCTTGTATTAATCGTTTGTCTTACCATTGTGATGATTATATGGCTTTCGGTCAGGGATAAAATTCAACCTGTTACTTTTCCACCGATAGTCAATGCAGAACTTGTTGTTGGGCCCTTGCACAAAAAACGTAGTTTAACACCTTCAGAGCTTGAATCGGTTAAGAAATGGATAAAATCCAATCTAAAAGGTTGGGGACCATTACATCAGAACCCGCCATCCACTGGGGATGTTGAAATTCAGTTTAATCGTGATCTGGACAAAAACTATTATATTAATAAACCTGAACATGAAAAACCTCATCCTTTCACTTTGGTATTGTGGCTTGGGATCAGCCAGGCGGATTGGAATAACAAGATATTTTATGAAGTCATCAATGAGAATGAAAGCAAGATATTTGTAAAAGATTGTAATGATAGTGCTTTTGATCCATTAAGAAAGCTTGTTGATCAATATGATTATGAAAGGACAGATTTTCCTTAAAATGTTTAAATCTTGTTAAAATCAAAAAAAATTAAAAATTTAAAAAATAAAAAAAATTGATTTATGAAGATAAATTATACTTTTGAAGGAAATATTAATGAGGCCAGCAAAAAAAATATATAAACCAATGAATATTAATGACATCACCATTATCGATGATGATAAATTAAAAAAAGCCATAACTGCAGCCGCACTTGGAAATGCAATGGAATGGTTCGATTTTGGGGTTTATGGATTTTTGGCCTTTGTATTGGGTAAGGTTTTTTTTCCTGATGCTTCACCAAGTGTTCAAATGATTGCCTCATTGGGGACTTTTTCTGTTCCTTTTCTTGTTCGTCCATTGGGAGGAATAGTTTGTGGTATTTTGGGGGATCGATACGGAAGACAAAAAATCCTGGCGATAACTATAATCATAATGTCCTTGGGTACTTGTAGTATTGGATTAATCCCAAGTTATCAATCCATTGGTATTATGTCCCCGGTCTTATTATTGATTGCAAAGCTTGTACAGGGGTTTTCAGTAGGTGGAGAATATTCCGGTGCCGCAATTTTTGTCGCGGAATATTCCCCTGATCGTAAACGTGGATTAATGGGAAGTTGGCTTGATTTTGGATCTATCGCAGGGTTTGTAATTGGGGCTGGTGTTGTTGTTTTGATATCCAGCATGATTTCTGATGTGCAGTTTGAAAGTTGGGGATGGCGTATTCCTTTCTTTTTAGCCCTTCCTTTGGGAGCAATAGGATTATATTTGCGTCATGAATTGGAGGAAACACCAGCCTTTCAAAAGCATGTCGAGGATATGGAGGCTGAAAGTAAGGTAAACCTCAGAAATTCACCCAAACTATCATATCGGGAAGTGGCCAGTAAATATTGGAAAAGTTTAATGATATGTGTTGGAATAGTAATTGTTACCAACGTGACGTATTATGTTCTTTTGACTTATATGCCGAGTTATCTTTCACATAATTTGCATTATTCAGAAAATCACGGCGTACTGATTATTATTGCCGTAATGGTTGGTATGTTATTTGTTCAGCCTATAATTGGAATGACAAGTGATAAAATTGGACGGCGTCCTTTTATATTGGGGGGTAGCACTGGACTTTTTTTATTATCTTATCCTGCCTTTTTGATGATTCAAACCAATTCAGTCGGTTTTATATTTATTGGTTTATTAATTCTTGCCATATTATTGAATTGTTTTATCGGTGTGATGGCTTCAATCCTGCCAGCTATTTTTCCAACTCAAATTCGTTATAGCGCATTGGCGATTGCTTTTAATATTTCGATTTTAATCGCAGGCATGACACCAACAATTGTGGCATGGATGGTTGAAGCAACGCATAACTTAAATATGCCTGCATTTTATTTGATGGGTATTTCATTAATAGGACTGTGGACAGGAATACGAATGCCTGAAACGGCCAATAAACCCTTAAGAGGTGAAACACCAACAGCTTCCGATCGTAATGAGGCCAAAGAAATTTTATCAGAACATTTTGATACGATAGAGCAAAAAGTTGAGGAAATTGATGAAAAAATCGCAGATTTGGAACGACGTAGACAGATACTGATTGATCAACATCCTAAACTGGACTGATTCAATATTTTATTAACAGGCAATGATGAAATCATATTCATTGCCTGTTAGTATATTATAAATTATTTACAATTCTTTTTCAGTATTTTCCAGTTTATCTTGTAAAATAAGCCAATCTTCTTCGGCTTGGTTTTTTCGTTTTTGATATTCAGCCAATTCGATTTGTAATTTTGTTATTTCTTCAGCTGATACATTTGAATAAAACTCTGGTTCAGCCATTTTTTGTTCAATTTTGAGATAGGCTTCACTATTTTTCTGAATAAGTAATTCAAGAGCCTTTATTTTATTTTTTAACGGTTGAAGTATTTTCCGTTTTTCCGCTCTTTCCTTGCGTGCTAATTTTTGAGATGAGCCAGTTTCTGTATTTTTTACAGATGAATCAAGAATACGTTTATTATCCGTTAGCCATTGACGGTAATCATTGATATCACCATCAAAAGATTCAACTGTACCATTATTAACCAACCAAAGCCGGTCAGCTATCAGTTCTATCAGACGTGGATCATGGGAAATAAGTATGACAGCTCCTTCAAAGGAGGATAATGCATGAATTAGGGATTCTTTGGCATCAAGATCCAAATGATTGGTAGGTTCATCAAGCAATAGGATATTGGGTTTATGACGTGTGATAAGAGCCAGAACAAGTCGAGCTTTTTCTCCACCAGACAAGGATTGAACAGGGGTATCAATTTGCTCGGTATTTAATCCAAATCGGGCAAGTTGCGCTCTCAATTCAGTGGATGTGGCTTTTGGTAAAACCTTTTCAAGATGACTGAATGGGGTTTGACCAGGAATAAGTTCTTCTAACTGATGTTGAGCAAAATAACCAACAGAAAGTTTGGTGTGATTATGAATGCTACCTTCCATTGGTTTCAGACAACCTGCGATAAGTTTGATAAAGGTTGATTTACCGTTACCATTTGCACCCAAAAGGGCAATACGGTCATCTGGATCAATTCTTAATGTTAAATTGGAAAGTACAACATGATCGCCGTATCCAATCTTGACTTGATTAAGGGTAATTAATGGAGGCGGTAATTGTACAGGTTGGGGAAATTCGAAATGTATTGCCCTTTCCTCAACAATTTCTTCCAAAACAGGCAGTTTTTCAAGTGCTTTTAAGCGTGCTTGCGCTTGTCTGGCCTTGGTCGCCTTGGCACGAAAGCGATCGACAAAAGCTTGCATATGAGCACGTTTCGCGGCTATTTTTTCAGTTTCCCGATTTTGTTGAAGTATTTTTTCGTTATGTACTCTGATAAATTCATCATATCCTCCAACTGTCATGGACAATTTCTGATGATGAAGATGGGCAATGGCATCAACACATTCATTCAAAAGATTGCGATCATGGCTGACAATTATTGCACTGCCAGAAAAATTGTTGATCCAGGATTGCAACCACAAAGTCGTTTCTAAATCAAGATGATTGGTGGGTTCATCAAGGAGCAGTAAATCAGGATTTAAAAACAATGTGCTCGCTAGAGCAACTCGCATTCTCCATCCACCAGAAAAATCCGAAATAGGACGTTGTTGGTTTTCTGCACTAAAACCCAAACCTGCAAGAATGGTTGCTGCGCGAGCCGGAGCGCTGTCAGCTTGTATGGCTATTAGTCTTTCATGAATTTCAGCAAGCCGATACCCATCCCGTGTTGATTCAGCCTCATTTATGAGATACGTACGTTCTTTATCCGCAGAAAGCACTGTTTCAATTAATGATAAATTACCAGATGGTGTTTCCTGTTTAACCCGTGCCATTTTTATACGGTTTGATAAAAGGATCTCACCTCCATCAATTGATATATCTCCAGAAATTGCGGCTAGCAATGTTGATTTGCCTGTTCCATTTCGGCCAATCAGTCCAACTTTTTGCCCATTCTCAATGGTAAGGGAAGCATCTTCCAAGAGGGGGCGACCTAAAATTCGAAGGGTAAGGTGATCTATAACCAGCGTACTCACAAATCTGCCTGCAAAATATGATAAAAAAACTATCGACAAGATAAGAGAAATACTTCTATTTACCAATAGAGTATTTTTTCTCTGCAATATATTTACAGATTAAAGGAAATTTCAATATGACTTTACAAAGAACGCTGTCAATTTTAAAACCAGATGCAACACGTCGTAATTTGACTGGTAAAATCAACGCTTTAATTGAAGGGACGGGATTAAAAATCGTTGGACAAAAACGTATTCAGCTAAGCAAGCAGCAAGCTGAAGCTTTTTATTCAGTTCATAAAGAACGTCCTTTTTTCAATGATCTGGTTGAATTTATGATAAGTGGTCCTGTCGTGATTCAGGTTTTGGAGGGCGAAAACGCTGTTCAAAAAAATCGTGATATCATGGGTGCAACAGATCCTAAAAAAGCTCAAGCACACACGATTCGTGCGCAATTTGCTGAATCAATTGAGGCCAATTCAGTTCATGGATCTGATTCTGCCGAAAATGCAGCTATTGAAATTCGCTTCTTTTTTTCAGACATTGAAATCTGCGTATAAAACCAAAGGTTGGAGATCTTTATCTCCAACCTTTTTAAATTTATCCATTAATCAGGGTATCAGAAGTCGAATCAGCTTCAAATCCCAATAGAAAATTCTTTAAAACTCTTGGATAAAGAAGATGTTCTTGGTCCAATACACGTTTTGCCAAGGTGTTTTCTGTATCATCGGGAAGAACAGGAATTGCTGCCTGACCTAGAATAGGACCATCATCCATTTTTTCTGTTACGATATGAATGGTGCAACCATGTATCTTCACCCCTTTTTTAAGGGCTTTTTTATGGGTATCTAAACCAGGAAAAGCTGGTAAGAGACTTGGATGAATATTTAGGATCTTACCTTTCCATTCATTGATCAAAAACGGGCTTAAAAGTCGCATATAACCTGCAAGACAGACTGTTGTAACATGATGGGCTTGAAGGGCCGCATTAATTTGGCGTTCATGAGCTTGTCTGTTATTGCCAAAATCATAGTCATCAATGACTTGAGTGGAAATTCCCGATTTGCGGGCGATTTCCAATCCTTCTGCATCTGGGTTATTACTAATGATCAACTCAATTGATGCTGGGAAAGAGGGTTTGGCACATGCATCAATAAGGGAACGCATATTTGAACCGCGTCCGCTTATCATGATCGCTATACGTTTTTTCTTCGACATTTAAAGGGTTCCCACCTTGTTAATCAATTTCAGGAATAAAGGTAAAATCGGGTAGGTCGCTGAAGAATACCTGTTGATCATTATCGAGTTCTGTTTTTGGTTCAATCTGGCCAATGATATAGGCTTGGACATCGGTATCATTAAGTAGTTTATTCACGGCTTCAAAATCTGATGTGATCAATATCATACCAATACCGCAATTAAATACTTTCAGCATTTCCTCTGGTTGAACGTTGCCAGCGTGGGCCAGCCATGAAAATACTGGTGGCATGGGCCAGCTTTGTCCGTCAACAACAGCCACAAGATTGTCTGGCAAAATACGTGGAAGATTGCCGACAATTCCACCGCCTGTAATATGGGCAGCCCCGTTTAGAAGACCAGCCTCATGAAGTTTTAGTACAGGTTTTACATAAAGCTGTGTCGGGGCGAGTAATGCCTCTCCAAGAAACTGGTTGGGATCGAAAGGTGCCACATCGTCCCATGACAGGTTTTGGGCTTTTACGATTGAGCGTACCAAGGAAAATCCGTTAGAATGAACACCATTTGATGTCAAAGCGATAATTTTATCACCGCTAGTGATATTTTTGGGTAAAATCTGATCTCTTTCAACTGCTCCAACGGCGAATCCGGCCAGATCATAATGTTTTTCCTTGTACATCCCCGGCATTTCCGCTGTTTCGCCACCAATCAAGGCACAGCCACTTGCTTCACAGGCCTTACTGATACTTTGTATGATACGTTGTGCCTGATCAAGCTCTAATTTTCCGGTAGCAAAATAATCGAGAAAAAACAAAGGTCTTGCACCTTGCACAACGATATCATTCACACACATTCCAACTAGATCAAATCCGATATTGTCGCACAGCCCTGTTTCGATTGCGGGCAAAAGCTTTGTTCCAACCCCGTCGGTTCCTGAAACAAGAATTGGATCTTGATAGCCGGTTGCTTTTAAGTCAAATAACGCACCAAATCCGCCCAGATTACCCATAACACCATTATTATGAGTTTGGGAGACAACCGGTTTTATAGCTTCGATCAATGCATCCCCTGTGGCAATACTGACACCAGCATTTTCATAGGTGATTTCATCCTGCTGGTTATTTAGTTCTGTATTCTCAGAAAAATCTGACTTCATTATTAAGCAGCCTCTATTCTTGCTTTATAGGTTTATCTTGAAATGGTTATAGGATAGTTTTACACCATAATAGGGTTTATAGGATAGATTGAATTTTGGTAAAGTAGTAATGCAGGAAAAAAATAAACAAAATTGTTTTTTTAATACGTCAAGGCAGCTCGCTTTACCCTTTACCTATCAGCCTCGTTTTATTTCTTCAGATTTTATACATTCACCTTCAAATTTTGCTGCACGGACCTGGCTTGGGATCAGTAAAACAACCTACAATGTGCCAGATTGGCCAGATCGACGTTTGGCAATATGGGGAGATTCAGGAACAGGTAAAACGCATTTATTGCAAATATGGGCGGAAAGGGAACAGGCCCTATATATTCCAGCTTCTGCTTTACAACAAACCTCTTCTGTATATTGGTCGGAAAAATTACAAAATAAAGAAATAAAAGCCATTGTTATAGATGATGCCGATCTAGTCACTGATTTTCATTCATTGTTGCATATTTTAAACATGGCCAAAGAGTTGCGGATCGTAACCGTTCTAGGAGGTCGTTCTCCACCAGCTCGATGGGAAGTTGAGTTGCCTGATTTGGCTAGCCGATTACGGTCGATCATAGCGATTAAAATTGAACAACCTGAAGAGGAATTATTACGGCTTTTATTTCTTCGGTTAGTAGCTGACAGGCAATTGGTTATTCCAACGTCCATTATGGATATTATTCAGTTACGATTACCAAGAACAGCTTTTGCTGTACGTCAGTTTATTGAACGGTTAGATGAAATAACCCTTGTTGAGCAGGGGGGAATGACCAGAAATCTAGTCATGAAAATTCTTGATGAATTGTCAATTTCATAATGAAATAGAAATAATATGTTATAATTAAACGTGATTTTGAATTATTTGAAAAAACTAGAGAAAATTGTGTTAAAATTGATAAATTAATAAAATAATTTTTAATGCAAATAATTCAGTATAAAGTAATATTACATGATCCAAAAAAATCGTAAAAATATATCGAATATCAATCATTTGACACAAAATAAAATTGCTATGAAACAGTCGGGTCGCAAAATTAAACAGCGAAACAGTATTCAGATATCTAATAATATCAAAATGGATTATGAGCGTTTTATTAATCGGGAATTATCATGGCTTGATTTTAACCAAAGGGTCGTAGAGGAAGCCGAAAACAAACATAATCCACTTTTGGAAAGAGTACGTTTTTTATCCATTAGTGCAAGCAATCTTGATGAATTTTATTCCGTACGTGTTGCGGGACTGACCGGTCAAGTGAGAGAGGGGTTGATAGCACTTTCTCCTGATGGTTTAACACCTGCAGAACAATTAGTTGCCATTCAGGAAAGGGTTAAGGGACTATTTAGTGACCAGCAACGGATCTATCATGAACTTATAAAATTATTGAGTGATTCAGGTATTATTGTTTGTAAGGCAGAAGAGTTGAACAAGGAAGATCTGACCTGGTTACATCAATTTTTTATGGAGCGTATTTTTCCAATCCTGACCCCTATTGCCTTGGATCCTGCCCATCCCATTCCATTTATACCGAATTTAAATCTCGCAATTGCTTTAAGATTGATTAGCCAAAATAGCAGCCGCAAATATGTGATGATTTTATTGCCGTCGCAGCTGTTGCGTTTTATACCTTTGCCTTTATCGTTATGTAGCAATAAAATTCAAAGGTTTGTTTTATTGGAGGATTTGGTTAGGATATTTATTTCATCGATCTTTCCTGGATACAAAATTGCGAATTATGGCTTGTTACGCGTTATTCGTGATACAGATGTCGAATTTGAAGAAGAAGCGGAGGATCTGGTGAGATCCTATGAAACAGCCTTGAAAAGAAGAAGACGCGGGGTTGTGATTCATTTGGATATCGATGAACATTTCCCTCCAAAACTTGGTGAAATAGTTGCCCATGCTCTGGAAGTGCCTCCGGAAGAGGTGACGGTTCATAAGGGAATACTGGGATTGGTGGATGTTAAGCAACTCATTGTTGATAACAGGCCAGATCTCCTTTTTCCATATTATGCACCTCATCTTCCCGCGCGTATTCGGGAAAGTGCCGGGGACTGTTTTGCCCTGTTACGCTCAAAAGATTTGTTGGCATACCATCCTTTCGAGAGTTTTGATGTTGTGATTCAATTTTTGCGTCAGGCGGCTCAAGACCCTCAGGTTTTAGCCATTAAACAAACTTTATATCGAACATCCCGGGACAGTCCCATTGTCAAAGCTTTAATTGAGGCGGCAGAAAATGGAATTTCCGTAACAGCCATTGTTGAATTAAGGGCCCGTTTTGATGAAGAAGCCAATATTCGTCTTTCACGGGATTTGGAGGCAGCCGGTGTGCAGGTTGTTTTCGGTTTTGCCGATTGGAAGACCCATGCAAAATTGAGTCTTGTTGTTAGAAGAGAGGGGGGAAACATACGCTCTTATGCCCATTTTGGCACTGGCAATTATCATCCGATTACAGCAAAAATTTATACTGATTTATCTTATTTTACCTGTAATGCCGAATTAACGCGTGATGCGGCCAAATTATTTAATTATGTCACGGGATATGCACGTCCTGACAAAATGGAAAAAATTGCGTTTTCGCCTCTAACCATCCGTAAAACCTTAAATGAATTGATTGATGATGAAATTGCTTTTGTAAATGCAGGCAAACCGGGTGCGATGTGGCTTAAAATGAATTCTCTTGTGGATCCACAATTAATTGACAAATTATATGAGGCGTCTTGTGCAGGTGTAAAAATAAATATAATTGTTCGAGGAATTTGCTGTCTTCGTCCGGGTATCAAAAATCTTTCTGAAAATATATTTGTCAAATCAATTGTTGGCCGTTTTCTTGAGCATGCCAGAGTTTTTGTATTTGGAAACGGGTACGAGCTTCCTTCAAGATCGGCTAAAGTCTATATGTCTTCTGCAGATTGGATGGAAAGAAATATGGATCGTCGGATCGAGGAAATGATACCTATCTTGCCAGAAGATATTCATTATAAAATTTTAAATCAGTTAATGGTTGCAAATCTGAAAGATAATATGCAGTCTTGGCAATTGGGGAGGGATAAAAAATGGAAACGTCTTGAATCTTCGGAACCTCCTTTTTCCGCACATAACTATTTTATGGAGAATCCCTCGTTGGATACAAGGCCTTTGGATTAGACTATAATCTATTATAATTTTTTGCCTCAAAGGAAATAATAATGATCCATTCCTCTTCCTCAATACGATCAGCAATTGTTGATTTGGGCTCGAATTCCGTTCGTTTAGTTGTTTTTGAAGGAAGGGAGCGTAATCCCGTAATTATCTTTAATGAAAAAGCCACACTTAGATTGGGAAGCGGGTTGGAAAAAACAGGTAAACTCAATCCGCAAGGTGTCTTGTTAGCCGAAGATGTTTTTAAAAGGTTTTATGCAATTGCCACGACAATGAAGGCGGATCCATTTGTTGTCCTAGCGACTGCAGCTGTTAGAGATGCAGATGATGGACATGAATTTTTAAAAAAGTTGCATAAATGGATGCCTGGTGTACCTGTTCAAATATTGACTGGTGAACAGGAGGCAGATTATGCCGCTGCGGGTGTAATGTGCAGTATTCCGAATGCGGATGGTGTTGTTGCGGATATTGGTGGTGGCTCTATGGAGCTGGTGCAAATTTCAAATCAACAGCGATATAATGCCCAAACCTTGTCTTTGGGTGTTATTCGCCTGATGGATCGTGCAGGCAAGAAAATTCCAAAAGCGAATGTTATTGCGGGTAAGGACATAAAATCAGTTAAATGGTTGCATGAATCCAAAAAGAAAAAATTATATTTGGTCGGTGGTGCTTTTCGAGCAATGGCACAATTATATATGGAATACACTTCTTATCCGATTTGTATCGTTCATTATTACACGCTTTCTTATAATGAAGCAAAAATTCTTGTGGATTGGATTTTACTTAAGCTAAAAGATGGGAATTTAAATACACAGGCCTTAATTCATAAAAGGTTAAACGATTTACCATATGCCGCCACGGTGTTGAAACAGTTATTAATGATTTTAAAACCGTCAAAAATTATTTTTTGTGCAGAGGGGGTTCGGGAAGGTTGGTATATGCGAAATGTTATTGCCGAAAATAATCGTAATCAAAATCCACAAGAAGCTGCAGCTTTAGATATTTGTAAACGATTGGGTCGTGTACAGGAATTTCCTTCCGCTCTGATCAAGTGGACAGATTCACTTTTTGATAATGAAGATCAGGATATGCAGCAAAAACGCTGGGTAGCCTGTATGATTTCTGATTGTGGTTGTCATGACCATCCAGCCTATCGTAAAGAGCAGGCTTATTATCGTATTTTACGGATGGCCGGCATGGCGTTTGACCATCAGTTGCGAGCCTTTTTGGCCTTGACAATTGCGATACGTTATGATGCCACCATGAATGACAAATTCCTGTCTGCTTCCAAGAAAATTCTTTCTCCTAAACATTATGAACAGGCCGTGATATTGGGACTGGCATTTCGATTGGCATATACATTATCAGGAAATCTTCCCAACCTTTTGTTGAGAACACGGTTAAAAGTTGGGAAAAAGAAACTTACATTATATTATTATCATCATCTGGATGCTGTTATCAGTGAGACAGTCTCACGTCGTTTGTCCCGATTAGGTCAATTGATGGGTCTTGATACGAAATTACTGCCTGACCATAAATGAATAAATTTATATAGATGCTTGCCTGACTATGAATCAAATATAGAATGAAATTTGTCATTCCATTTTAAAAAAAATTGAGGAAAGTAACTTATCACGATAGTGACCGCAAGCGCATTGATGGAAGTCAGGTTGACCCCAATTATCCAGCCTATCTTCCTCCAACATAAATGACAAAGTATAAAGCTGCAAAATATAAGCAACACACTGATAATTTTACAATAATATTTTATTTGTTCGTTTGAATACTGGTTTGGTAGTTTATCTTGAAATTTCTTCAAACTGCCA
>NZ_JAXOQA010000037.1:0-19293 GCF_047307945.1 Commensalibacter sp. A3DC
ATTTTACCTAAAGCTATTGAAACCCCCGCACCTGCAGAGGTAACGTTACCACCTACTGTTTCACCATTGGCATCCTCTTCAAATTCTCATGTTCCATCCCCACCATCACCAATGCCTATGCCCACCGCGTTACCTCAGGTGCAGAATTTCTCTCGATTGACAAAAATGGAAAAAGCAAAAAAAGAAATTCCTGATACACATTCACTTGAATCGACGTTGGATGCCTATCAAGCTGACCAGAAACAAACACATCCTCCCAGAGCCAAAGCAAATCCAAGACAGGGAGGGGCTCCCAATGGTGGTGGAGCGAGAAATGGTGATATCACAAGAGGGCTTTCAGCAGGTCAGCAGGGGAAAATAGCGGCATCTGTTCGTCGATGTTATGTTGAAGACACAGCAGCAAAAGATTATGTTAATTTTGTAGCACATTTAATTGTAACAATTGATGCTTCAGGAGAGGCTAGAATAGTTAAATTTGATTCAGTGACTCAGGCAAAAATGAATGCTGATTCAACATATAGGGCATTAGCAGAACGGGCAAGGGACGCCGTGTTAAGTCCTGTATGTTCAAAATTACCGATACCTTCAAATCTGTTGGGAAAGACGGGTCAGATTCGTTTTGTATTCCGTCCATAATTATGTCTAAATTTGTAAGTTAATATGCATTATCAATAATAGGGAAAATAGGATTATGCGCTCAATAATTTCTGATAATGATGCTGATATTTTACGGGATGTTTTAATTCCTCGCCGAAAAATTTTGTATGGATGTGTAGCAGGTGGAATTGTGGCAACACCTTTATCATCTGCATTTGCGCAGCAAGCCGGTGGTGCAGATGAAATTACAGTTGATCGGGCAAGAAACGAGCCTATCCCTATTGTTATTCCTGATTTTGGTTCTGGGAATGGCGGTGCCATAACTCAGGTATTAACAGATGACTTGAATAATACAGGGTTATTTCGAGTTATTAGTAGTACATCACCAACCTCTACACCTGATTTTGCCGCCTATAAAGCCATGGGGGCTCGGGCTATCGTGACTGGATCAGAGGTGAATGGGCGAGTTGAATTTCGGCTATGGAATGCGTTGACCGGTGAACAGATTCAGGGAACAGCCTATTCGATTTCCGGGTCAGGTGCCATAAGGGAGGATCTTCGTCGTGTTTCCCATATGATAGGGGACGTTATTTATGAGCGTTTATTGGGGGATAAGGGATATTTCAATACACGAATTGCATATGTTGCACAGACAGGCCGCCGGTCAGATCCCACAAAACGTCTGGCAATCATGGATTATGACGGTGCTAACAGTCGAATCTTAACCAGCGGGCGCTGGCTTGTCTTGACGCCCCGATTCAGTCCTGTTTCTAATCAGATAGCATTTATGTCTTATGTCAATAACCGTCCTCGAGTTTACTTGTTTGATCTTCAATCAGGCAGACAAAGAATTTTGGGAGATTTTTCGGGTATATCTTTTGCACCGCGTTTTTCGCCTGATGGAAGGTCTGTCATTATGTCTGTAACAAGGGGAGGGGGTTCTGATCTTTATTCTGTTGATCTGGGTTCGGGCAGCAAACGTCAATTAACCAGCTCCGGGGCTATTGATACGAGCCCTTGTTATAGTCCTGATGGATCTCAAATTGTTTTTTCTTCAGATCGGGGTGGAAGACAGCAATTATACATAATGAGTGCAAATGGTGGTGGAGTCCGACGTATTTCTTATGGAAACGGTAGTTATGCAGGCCCCGTATGGTCACCAAGAGGTGACCTTATTGCGTTTGTGAGAATTGGCGGCGGTGGATTCTCATTGGGTGTTATGGCGCCTGATGGTACTGGAGAAAGAATTTTAACCCAAGGTTTCACTGTCGAAAGCCCAACATTTTGTTCAAATGGCCGTGTTATGGCGTTCTGTAACCAATCGTCTGCCGGTACGCATGGAAGCGGTTTTTCTTCATCCATCAAGATGATTGATGTTTCCGGTTTTCATGAGAGAAGCATTCCTACATCAACGATGGCGATGGATCCTTCTTGGTCTTCTGGCAACAGTTAAAATAAATTTTGGAAATAAAATAAAATTATTGCGGTAAAAAATTCAATTTTTGCTAAAATCGCTTGTGTATTTAACTTGTTTAGATATAAATGAAAGACTAGGATTGAAATTGATATGTCTTTCATAAAATAAGACTTTTTGGATTTTGATTTTGATTTTTTTAGGCAATATTTACCAACATAAAAGTTGAGAAAATAGAAAGCCGTTTTGTAGGAATACATACAATGAATATAAAGCTTATTAGTGCTTTTGGTGCTGCGTTATTACTAGCAGCATGTTCTGGCGGAGATCATAAAGGTGCGACAACCGGTAATGGTGGTGGAACACAAGCTCCAAGCGTGAGTGGTCCAGTTCCTGGAAGTCAAGCTGATTTAGTTGCTAATGTTGGTGATCGTGTTTTCTTTGAATTCAATTCAAACAAATTAACGGATGATGCCCGTGCAACCTTGAACCGTCAGGCTGATTGGTTGAAAAAATATCCAAATGTCCAGGTCATGATTGCCGGTAACTGCGATGATCGCGGCACAGAAGAATATAATATTGCATTAGGGTCTCGCCGCGCAAATGCAGCTCGGGATTATTTGGTATCCTTGGGCGTTGCATCAGATCGTATGACAACCATCTCATATGGTAAGGATAAACCTATTGCTGAAGGTGACAACGAAGAAGCATGGTCACAGAACCGTAATGCGACTACTTCAGTTCGTTAATTCCTAGCTCGATAACTTTTCAATAAAAGCCGGTAATACGTATATACGTTATGCCGGCTTTTTGTTATGTAATGTAAAAGAACGTAATTTATAAATGGTTAAAGCTTTTTGAATTTATTATCAAATGAGGGATAGTAAAGGGTTTGGCAATGATAACGAAGCAAAAACATTCAAGAATTTCTAATTTACTTTCAATTGATCATCCAAAGGTCAAAGGAAGTATAACAGGTTTATTTCTATCAATTATGATTTGTCCTTTTTACGGTAATGCCCAGGAAAATAACAGCCGTCAGGTTATTGCGCTACAAAACCAGGTCGCACAATTAAAATCGCAGATCAGCCAGCTTCAGGCACAGAATACTAATTTTAATGATGATTCTGATAATTATCGTAAAAAAAGGCATAAAGATAAAGATGAGGATGATAGTTTATCAACAAATAACAGTTTACTTCCCGATTTAGTTAGCCGGATAAACAATCTAGAAGATCAGCAAAGGGTTATGAGGGGCGAAATTGATGATTTGTCAAACCAATTGAAAACTCAAAACGATCTTATCAATAAGAAAATTGATGATATGAATTTTGCTGCTGGTCGTGGAGGCGCTTCCAATGGTTCTTCAGATGATGTGGTAGCTGATTCAAAAAGTGAGGTTTCTAAAAAATCATCAATTTCGGATGATTCAGGAACAATTAAATCTGTAAAACCTGAAACAGGTTCAACCTTGAGAGATGGTCAACAGGCATTGTTGAATGGTAATTTTCAGATCGCAGAATCCATCGCCCAAAAAATTTTATCCACGCCTGAAGGTGCCAAGTCCCCTAGTGCACGATATTTGCTGGCTCAGGCTCAGGCCGGACAAGGAAATTTCAAGGCTTCATCAGTAAATTATTATGCTGTTTATAAAAATTTTCCTAAATCTCCCAAGGCTCCATCTGCTTTGTTGGGTGTAGGATATTTAATGTTAAAAAATGGCAAGGTTCAGGAAGCTTGTCAGGCTGTAAGTCTGCTTCATAGTAAATATCCAAATGTTTCAACCCAGGTGAAATCTTCTGCCTTGAATTTAAGTCGTAAAGCTAAATGTTCCTGATTTGCTAAATCTGTATGGATGATATTTTAAAACCTGTATCTCAAGATGAATTTAATTCTTGTATTGAGTCATTGGGACCTTGGGGTAACGATGATGAAAAGTTGCCACCCATTGTATTGGCTGTATCTGGTGGTGCAGATAGTTTGTGTCTTGCATTGCTGGCATCCCGTTGGCGACGAAATGTATTCGCCTTAATTGTTGATCATGGAATTCGGTCAAATTCGGCTATAGAGGCAGCACTTACACAAGAAAGATTGAAGGATCTTGGAATTGAATCAAAAATTCTGACATTAGATAATCTAAAACCTGGAGCCGCATTGGAAGAAAGGGCACGTATTGAGCGTTACAAAATATTAATTCAGACATGTTGTAAAATGGGAAGCATAGATTTGCTTTTGGGTCATCATGCTGGGGATCAGGCGGAAACTGTACTGATGCGAATACGTGCCGGAAGTGGTGAGGATGGAATTGCCGCTATGGCTGCTATTACGGATTTGCCACAGATAAGGTTAATAAGACCTTTACTATCGATCGCACCACAACGTTTGAGAATAACCTTAAGACAGGAAGGGATTATATGGGTTGAGGATCCATCCAATCAGGATCTAAAATTTCAGAGAAATCAGGTGAGAAAGGAATTGTCGTCGGCCTGGGCATCTTCAGGATCTGTCTCAATATTATTACATCGCTCGCGGGAAGAGAGTAAAAAAAGAATGAAAAAAGATCAGGATCAGGCTGTTTTTGTTACAGAAAACATTTTGATCAGATCAGAAGGATTTGCTTATTTTTCCACCAAAGGTATGGATGAAAGAACGTTGGGTGCTTTAATCAGAACAATTTCCGGTTCTGTTTATGCACCCTTGCAGAAATCAATTAATCGGCTTGTTCAATCAATGCGCAAAGTTACTCTTGGTGGCGTACAGATTATGCCAGCTGGAAGGTTGGGAAATGGTTGGTTGATGATTAGAGAGGCAACTGTTATTGAAAAGGCAAAAATGGCTAGGCCAAATATGATTTGGGATTATCGTTTCAGAGTTATTATGCCAGAATATGATATTAGTGATAAAGTAACGATTACTGCATTGGGTAAATCTTACAAACAGTTTTCATGTAGAGAGGGATTGCCTGTTTGTATTTTGAAAACATTACCCGCTTTTTGGCATAATGATAAATTATTGGCTGTGCCTCATTTGGGAATATATTCGGACGAGTCCGTTAAAGAATGGGATATTGTTTTCCAGCCTAGACAATCCTTGACACAAAGTCATCTTTTTTCGACCACAAAATTAGCTTAATTATGTAATTATGTTTATAATAAATCGGTTTAAATTCAATATTTTTAAGGAAAAATATTTTTTAGGGTAGGAAAGATTTGTTTCAGTTCTTATGTTATTAAGTAAGAGATAAATTGTAATATGAAGAATATAAAATGATATATATTAAATATTCTTTTTTTAAAAACGTGTTTATCCTAAAACATGGAAATATAAAGTAGAATGAAAAATTTTGGGCGTAATTTAAGTTTATGGATACTCGTTATTGTATCAGTAATGTTAGTGGTTGGATATTTTCGACCAAGCAGTAATGTTGTTGTGGACAATCAAGTTAGTTATTCTAAATTCCTAGGCGATGTTAACGCTGGAAATGTTAAATCAGTTGTCATACAGGACCGGTATTTAACTGGAACAAGTCAGGATGGCAAGAAATTTCAAACCTATTTGCCAACACAGGATACTTCGCTTTTATCAACCCTCACTGACCATAAAGTTACGATAGAGGTTAAACCTGTAGATAATCATCCAAATCTTTTTTGGCAGCTTGTATTGAATTTATTGCCAACCTTGCTGATTATCGGTTTATTTATTCTTCTCATGCGCAATATGCAAAGCGCAGGGGGAAAGGCAATGGGATTTGGTAAATCCAAGGCCCGTTTGCTGACTGAAAAACAGGGACGTGTCACATTTGCGGATGTGGCGGGAATTGATGAAGCTAAAAGCGAGCTGGAAGAAATTGTTGAATTCCTTAAAGATCCACAAAAATTTCAGCGGCTGGGTGGCAGAATACCAAAAGGGGTTTTGTTGGTTGGCCCTCCTGGAACAGGGAAAACCTTATTGGCGCGTGCGATTGCTGGTGAGGCAAATGTTCCATTTTTTACGATTTCAGGTTCTGATTTTGTAGAAATGTTTGTTGGAGTGGGGGCTTCTCGTGTTCGAGATATGTTTGAACAGGGTAAAAAAGCTGCTCCCTGTATTATTTTTATCGATGAAATTGACGCTGTTGGACGTCATCGTGGTGCCGGTCTCGGTGGTGGTAATGATGAGCGAGAACAGACTTTAAATCAGATGCTGGTTGAAATGGATGGATTTGACAGCAATGAAAGCGTAATTCTCATAGCCGCAACGAACAGGCCTGATGTTTTGGATCCAGCATTGTTACGTCCAGGAAGATTTGATCGTCAGGTTGTTGTGCCTAATCCTGATGTCGGGGGTCGTGAAAAAATCCTTCGCGTACATATGAAAAAGGTTCCGTTAGCATCTGATGTTGATCCAAGAGTAATTGCCCGTGGAACACCAGGTTTTTCTGGTGCTGATCTTGCAAATCTTGTTAATGAGGCGGCTTTGTTGGCTGCACGGTTAAACCGTCGAACAGTATCGATGCTGGAATTTGAAAATGCCAAAGACAAGGTCATGATGGGTTCAGAACGTCGTTCACTGGTCATGAGTGAAGATGAGAAAAAAATGACCGCTTATCATGAAGGCGGGCATGCCATTTGCGCATTATTTACTCCTGGATGTGATCCAGTACATAAGGCTACAATTATTCCACGTGGACGCGCATTGGGAATGGTGATGAGTCTACCGGAAGGCGATCGCTATTCAAAAAGCAAATCGAAATGTTTGGCTGAACTGGTTCTTGCCATGGGTGGACGTTGTGCCGAATCAATGATTTTTGGTCCGGAAAATGTTTCAAACGGTGCATCTGGCGATATTAAAATGGCGACGGATCTTGCACGACGGATGGTTACTGAATGGGGTATGAGTGAAAAAATTGGACTTGTTTCTTATGCTGAAAATGAACAAGAAGTTTTTCTCGGTCATTCCATGGGACAAGGTAAAAATATTTCTAGTGAAACCGTTCATGAAATAGAAGCCGAAGTTAAACGTTTGATTGATGATGCGCATAAACGTGCAACAGCGTTGTTAGAAGAGCACAGGGAAGATCTTGAAAGATTGGCTCAGGGTCTTTTGGAATATGAAACTTTAAGTGGAGAGGAAATCAGACAGGTTCTTCGCGGTGAAAAAATTGAACGTAGCCTTGTTGATGACACGACAAAAAAATTGAGATCATCAATCGATGTGGCTCATCATTCAGGTGATAATTTTGGTTCTGATAAAATAAAAAAGGATGATGCTGGTCATGTTGATAATCCTGTTCCTGCAACAGGTGTTAATTTTGAGGAACATAACTAGGGTTTTAATTTTTATGGATTAAAACTATTTTTTAAGTGAAAAGAATAGATTCTTTTCACTTATTTTATTTGAGATTGATATTAGATGACAGTGTCATGGTTATAGTGTTAAGAATGATATGATTATAAATCCTACAGGATTTTTATTTGGAAATTCAGCCCAGTTTGCAATCAAAAATGAGCTTGCATTACCTTTTGCAGGTCAAGAAAAAAAAGTTGCCTTTTCAATGATTGAGATAATTGAGAATCAAAAACTGGAAATTGGGTATGTCAAAGATTGTTTTCATTCACCCTTATATTCTAATCAGATAAGAAAAATAACAACTGCCTCGCCTCTGGCTGGATTGCCTGAAGGTTCTCTAATTATGGGTATACTGAATGTAACGCCTGATAGTTTTAGTGATGGTGGCAAACATTATTCAAGTTCAACTGCTATTCGGGCCGCTCATAAAATGGTTGAGGATGGTGCGACAGTAATCGATATTGGTGGTGAAAGTACACGACCTGGCTCTCAACCTGTGTCAACTGAAGAGGAATGTAGTAGAATTGTTCCTGTTGTCAAAGCATTAAAAGGATGTGGTGCCTATTTGTCTGTTGATACGCGTCATGCTGAAACAATGAAATATGCCTTAGATGCAGGAGCTGATTTAATTAATGATATTTCTGCTCTTGATGATAGGGAAAGTGCACAAGTTATTTCTCAGGCTCAATGCCCTGTGATTTTGATGCATATGCGTGGAAATCCCCAGACAATGCATCAATATAAGAATTACAACAATGTTTTGGTTGATGTTTTTGCAGAGTTGCAAAGAAAAATTCAAAAAGCGGTAAATGCAGGTATTCGTCGTGAAAATGTAATACTTGATCCAGGTATAGGTTTTGCAAAGAATAATTTTCAAAATATGGAACTTTTAAAAAAATTCGCCGCTTTTGCTAACTTAGGTTGCCGTTTGCTTCTAGCAGTCTCCAGAAAACGTTTCATTAGGGAAATTGCTGGAGAAATGAATTTTGAGGAATATGATGCCGCTACCATGATAGCGTCATCTCCAGCATTTTATTTTGGAAATTCAATTATTCGTGTTCACAATGTGCCCGCTGCGGTACAAAGCATGAAAATGTGGCAGACTTTATATGGTTGATTTCTGTCATATCAATTGTGATGTTTTATTGTTTAACATGGGAAAAGTTAATGAAAAATCATAGATTACTTTTTGGAACAGATGGAATTCGTGGTACAGCCAATAGTGATCCTATGACGGTAGAAGTGGCACAGAAGCTTGGTCAAGCTGCAGGATTGATGTTCATGGCTGGAAAAGACCATAGAAGACATCAAGTTTTGATCGGCAAAGATACACGTTTATCAGGCTACATGATTGAAAGTGCCTTGGTTGCCGGTTTTTTATCGGCAGGAATGGATGTGATTCTGGTTGGTCCGATGCCTACGCCAGCGATCGCAATGTTGACTCGTTCCTTGCGTGCTGATCTTGGAGTTATGATTTCTGCATCACATAATCCATTCCAAGATAATGGAATAAAAATTTTTAATAGAGATGGATTTAAGCTTTCCGATGCACAGGAGCTTGAAATTGAAGCCATGATTAGATCTGATTTGTCAGGTCAATTGGCTGGTAATGAACATATTGGTCGGGCCGTACGTCTGGATGATGCGGCAGGTCGCTATATTGAGCATGCAAAGGCTTCTTTTCCCCGTGGGTGTCGCCTTGATGGTTTGAAAATCGTTATTGATTGTGCAAATGGTTCCGCTTATCATGTGGCCCCCAAGGCATTGTGGGAGTTGGGCGCAGAAGTTATATCGCTTGGATGTAAACCGAACGGTTTAAATATTAATAAAAATTGTGGCTCAACACATCCAGAAACGTTAATCTATTCTGTGTTGGAGCATAAGGCTGATTTGGGAATAGCCCTCGATGGTGATGCTGATCGTATGCTGTTGGTTGATGAAGAGGGCAAGCTTATCGATGGTGATCAGATTCTGGCTTTAATTGCATCTTCCTGGGATAAAAAAAAGATGCTCCAAAATCATTCAATTGTAGCGACAGTGATGTCCAATATGGGACTCGAGCAGTTTTTGAATGATACCGGAATTCAATTAACGAGAACCTGTGTAGGTGATCGTTATGTTGTTGAAAAGATGCGTCAACTTGGATGTAATGTTGGAGGGGAACAGTCTGGGCATATGATCCTTTCTGAATTTTCAACGACCGGTGATGGTCTTATTGCTGCATTGCAAGTATTGGCAGTTATTATTGAAGAGGGTAAAAAAGCAAGTGAAGTATGTAGAATGTTTATGCCGTTCCCTCAAAAGTTATATAATATTCGTTTTAACGGAAAAAACCCTTTAAATACTGAAGCAGTTAAAAAAGTCGTAAGGGATGCGGAATTGAAATTGGGTAAAGAGGGAAGGGTCCTTCTAAGGAAAAGTGGGACAGAACCCTTGATTCGTATTATGGTTGAGGCAAAGGATAATCAGCTTGTGGATCTTGTGTTACAGAAATTAAAACAAGTGATTGAAAATAATATCTAGGTATTGACTTTATGTAGTTAAATATGAAAGCAGGTTGTCTATTATTTGATGATTTATTGAATAATGTTCCTTTGGGACAGAAAGTATCTCTTTTATGCTTTGAACGAAAGGAGAGAGGGTTTTATCCTGATCATAACAATTTTCAATCATGTTTTGAATCATTGTTAAAGTCATTTCCGGATGGAACTGTAATCCAATTACATTATTCTTTATCATAAAGGCCTGATGTGGGCAACCTTGACTAAATGCGAGTAATTTGGCATGTGCTGGAATATCAAATTGTTCACCATGCCATAAAAATGTGACAAAATTTTCAGGCCATTTGATTTTCTTACGCTCCTTGGATTGAATTACCTGAATAGGAAACCAACCAATTTCTTTATGCTTAGCGATTGTAATATGGGCATTATAAATGTCAGCAATTAATTGAGCCCCCAAACAAATGCCTAGAGTTGGAATATTTTTATTTATTAAGTTTTTAATTAATTGTTTTTCTTTTGATAACCATTTATATTTTTTTTCATCATGAACACTCATGGGACCACCCATGATAATTAAAAGATTGATATTATAGGAAAGAGGAATGTTTTTTTCATCCATTTCGTACAATTTCAAAATAATTGTTTCATATTGATGTATTTTTAGCCAATCAAGAATATAACCCGGTGTCTCAAAAGAAGCATGCTGCAAGATTAAAGCCTTCAAGATTGTTTCCTTTGGTATGAATGTTTATGTTAAAAATTTTGAAGAATTATAATAATATTATTAGCAAATTGAAATAAAAAAGCCTCTTGATATGAGATCAAGAGGCTTTGATGATTTATCAATGGATAAACTAAAGAGTTTTATCCCCTTTGTGCCAGCTGCAAGGACAAAGACCCCCGTTTTGCAAAGCATCAAGAATGCGAAGGAATTCTTCTGGATTGCGACCAACAGACAGGTCATTTGCACTGACGTGACGGATAATCCCTTCTGGATCAACAATATATGTCGCTCTTAAATCAACACCAGCTTCATAATGAAGAATACCTAATGCTGCAGAAAGTTCGCGCTTGTTGTCAGCCAGCATTGGAATCTTCAGATTTTTTAAAGTTTCATTATGAAGACGCCAGTTTAAATGAACATATTCAGAGTCAATCGATACACCGTAAACAGCAGTGTTACGTTCTGAAAATTCTGTTTCCATGTCGCTAAAAGCCGCGATTTCCGTTGGGCAAATGAATGTGAAATCCATAGGCCAAAAGAAAAATAATTTCCATTTACCCTTGTCGCTTTGATTATTGATCGTTATAAATTCTCCATTCAGTCCATCAGGACCAGCAGGAACAGTTGTAAGACTAAAAGATGGAAATTGATCACCAACAGTCAACATATTATTTTCTCCTAATAAAATAACATTATAAAATTTTTTTTGGTTCCTCTATTAATATGTGTAAAAAATGCTAATATTTCAAATGAAATATTTAGTAATGAATGATTGAAAAAAACGATGGAAGCACTCCCTTCGCCGCAACAATTACGTTATCTTATTGCATTGTCAGAATTACATCATTTTGGTCGTGCGGCAAATGCCTGCTCTGTTACACAGTCAACATTATCTGCAGGAATTTTAAGTTTAGAACGTCAGTTGAATGTCTCTATATTGGATAGAACAGCGGGAAAAAGGGTTGTATTTACACCATTGGGACAGGAAATAGCTGAACAAGCAAGAATTGCATTACAGGGTTTGGAAACGGTTCGTGAAATGGTAAGTTTTGCGCATGAACCACTTTCCTCTTCTTTGAGGCTTGGAATCATTCCCACAATTGCTCCTTATATTTTATCTTTTTTGGTTAGGGAAATTCGGAAAACCTATCCAAAACTAACTTTGACTATTCAGGAAGATATAACTGAAAATCTAATGGAAAAATTATTCATTGGATATCTCGATTTATTGATTATTGCAATGCCATGTTCCTGTGGAGGTGCGGATACCTATGCGCTTTATAAAGACAAATTCTATTTAATAACACCCAAGGATCATGTCTTAGCCTCTTTGGATAGGGTGTCATTACATCAGATTGATCCAAAAGAAATTATAATGTTGCAAGATGGTCATTGTTTACGCGATCAGACCATTGATATGTGTCGACAAAGTCAGACCATGAAAGCGGTCAACGATTTCAGCAACAATTTTGTCGCCTCTTCTCTGGATACGGTAATAAGTATGGTTGAAGTCGGTTTGGGAATTGCATTTATTCCCGAAATGGTTATTAGATCCGGTGTAATAGTAAACAAGGATGTAGCTGTCTGTTCTTTAGAGGGAAATCCAGCCTGGAGAACAATTGGCTTGGCCTGGCGTAGAAATTCATTGAGATCGGCAGAATTCAAGCAATTTGAAAAAGTTTTCCAAAAGCTTAAACTTTAGAAAATAATCGCTTTGCATTTGACATTTTTTAATTTTTCTTTATATAAAAAGGGACTTTTGTATTTATTGCCTGGGATGAATTAATTATGAAAATCAGAAATAGTTTACGTTCTGCGAAACTCCGCGATAAAGATTGTCGCATTGTTCGCCGTCATGGAAAAGTATATGTAATCAACAAGAAAAATCCGCGAATGAAAGCACGTCAAGGTTAGTTCTAAATTTGTTTTACTTTTTACAATCCTCTGTTTAAGAGGATTTTTTATAGAATATACAATTCAAACAATATGCGTTTAAAAAAGTTATTTTTTGTCTTTTACTAAATCTGAACGTACCATTTCAACATAATCTGGATTTGCATTTGTATTTGATTCCGGTATGCCTTTTGCAATCAAATAAATGCGAGTTGCCGGAATACCCTGATTAATTAAGACAGCACGTATAGTAAGCCCACGATTTAAGGCGTTTCTTCTTGGTGTAGATATATCATCAACAGTTCCATGACTATATGCATTAAGGTAAATCTGAACGTTAGGATTCCGCTTAAGTACATTAGCCATATCCATTACCGTTTTCATCATTATTTCGTTTAATTCAGATTCATCTCCCTTAAAATTAATGATGGTGTGTTGATCATTAACCACGACATTTCCTTGGGCTTTAGGATTAATCTTAGGCATGGCAGGAGAGGCTGGTGGATGTAAAGGTACGTTTATTTCTGGATCTCTAAAAACAGGGTTAGGAGGTGGGGAATTGGGAATTGGCGGGATGGCAGCTTGTGTTTGTTTTGGTTTTGACTGCGAAATTTTGGCAGGATTTGTTGGTTGTTTTGTGTGTTTGGAAATAGAAGTTGCTTTTTTATTTTTTGTCGATTTTGGTTGGATATTTTTTGCAGGACCTAGATTATTCAAGGCTGAATTATTGACACTAACCTGGGCAAAAATCATGTTATTCCAAGAGGAAAACAATACGGTTGAAAATATGGTCAAATAATAAAGATGCTTTTTTTTTAGTGCCGGTGCAGAAGATGATAAAAAAAACATTTGATGAATTCTCAACCTGTTAGAATAAAAGAATAACTAAAATTAATTATCATTTATTATCAAGGTTTGGAAATGTTTTCTAATATTGTTTCCCTAATTTTAGGAAAAAGCGCTGCATTTCCTGCAACAGTATTAACAGACATTTTTAGATCATCTAATGGATTTCCTTCAGGATCGGTTACATATCCGCCCGCTTCCTTGACCAGTAGAATTCCTGCGGCAACATCCCAGGGTTTTAAATCCATTTCCCAAAAACCTTCATAACGGCCTGCTGCGACCCATGCTAAATCAAGGGCAGCGGCACCATAGCGTCTTATGCCTGCAATTTTTGGCATGACTGATTTAAGGATTTTTACAAATTTTTCCTGTTTATTAATGTCGGAAATGGCAAAAGGAATGCCAGTGGCAAGTACAGCCTGAAACATGTCTCGTCGAGAGGAAACGCGAAGGCGACGTTCATTCAGAAAAGCGCCGACACCCTTTTCAGCCCAAAACATTTCATTGGCAACCGGGTTATAAATAACGCCGGCAACGATTTCAACCTGACCTTTATCATTACGTTTCTGAAGGCCTATGGAAATTGCCCAATGTGGAATTCCATGTAAAAAATTAGTTGTTCCATCAAGAGGATCAACAACCCAGCGCCAGTTCCAGTTATCTCCCCCTGAGGCACCGCTTTCTTCCATAAGAAAGGCATATCCAGGTCTCGCTTTACTGAGTTCTGTTTTAATAGTCGATTCGGCCTTTAGGTCTGCCTGTGATACGAAGTCCCCGGGACCTTTGACACTCACTTGCAACATCTCAACTTCATTAAAATCACGAAGAAGCGTGCGTGCAGCTTTTTGTGCTGCATTCTGCATTACGGTCATATGAGGGGAAAGTCGAATCGCCATTAATTTTTCCTAGAATTTACAAAAGGCATTTGAATTTTTCAGTTAGTATTTAACCTAACTTAATAATGCAAATTTAAAAAGATGTCTTTCTTAATTGACTAAGATTTGACATCTTTTCTTTAGATCAAAATAAAAATGGTTTAGGTTTAAAACTATAAAAAAAAGCCTAATTTTTTGCTCTTTCAACATAGCTGCCATCTTCTGTTCGTACAACGATTTTTTCTCCAGCCTCGATAAAAGGGGGAACCATTGTTTTTACACCATTGGATAACATGGCGGGCTTATAGGAAGAACTTGCTGTTTGACCTTTTACCACAGGTTCGGCCTCAACAATTTCCAAGGTTACCTGAGGGGGCAATGTGACGGAAATGGGATCGCCCTCAACCAAGTTGACTATGACCTTCATATTATCCTGCAGAAACGCAACCTGATCCCCAAGTATATCTTTTGGCAACATAAATTGTTCAAAAGTTTCCGGATCCATGAATACAAGATTATCACCATCTTCATAAGAGTAATTATATTCTTTGTCTTCGGTTAACAGACGTTCGACGGTATCGGCAGTACGCCAACGTTCATTGGTTTTGTTGCCTGTTTTAAGATCACGCATTTCGACTTGAATAAAGGCACCGCCTTTACCAGGTGTGATGATTTGCTGCTTAAGGACAGACCACCGACGTCCATCATGTTCAATAACCTGACCTGCACGGATTTGGTTTGCCTGTTGTTTCATAATACTCTCTGATGATTAAAATACTAAAAAGACGGTTTATTGTTCTTTTTATATAAAATGGACTAGGCGTTGCTGCAAGATATAATTTAAATTTTATGATTATGATTTTTAGGGTCAAGAATCGAGGATGGTTTTTCGGGATCATAATAGTCTGGTCCCAATGGAACTTTTCCATACCCTCCAGGAATATCAAGAACATAGGTAGGCCAAGCTATACCTGTAACGCGCCCTCTTAATGCACGAAGTAATTCCTGTCCATTATTAATGGGTACATAAAATCGATTGGTGCCAGGCGCTTTATCCAGCTGATGTAAATAATAGGGCTTTATCCGCCATTCAACAAAAGATCTCAATAGGTTTTCCAGCGTTTCAATATTATCATTCACATTTTTCAATAATACGGATTGGCTAAGAAGAGGTATCCCTCTCGAGAGCAAACTGCGAATGGCCTTGAATGCGTAAGGGGTGAATTCAGCTGGATGATTGGCATGAACGACGATCCATAGCGCCTTGTTTGTGTCCAGGCTTTCAATAAAGATTTTGTTCATAAGAGAGGGTGCGGAAAAGGGGACACGTGTATGAATCCGTATGGTTGAAACATGCGGTATGTTATTTATTTTTTGTATAATCAGTTTCATTCGGCGTGGCGAAAGAATAAAGGGGTCGCCCCCTGAAAGAATAACTTCACGAATTTTGGAATGTTTTTCAATCCATTGAAGTGCTGCAATCAATTCCCTGTCATTGAGTAAACCGTGATCTGGGCCAACATGTTCCCTGCGGAAACAGAAGCGGCAATAGACAGGACAAATCTGTAGAGGTTTCAATAATACACGGTCTTCATAACGATGAACAATCCCTTTGATTGGTGACAATGCTTCATCTCCAATGGGATCATGCATTTCATCTGGGGTAATTTTCAATTCATCAGGATGAGGAATGTATTGTAGACCGATTGGGTTGGGGGCATTCTTTTCAAAATCATGAATAAGATTCACCATTTCAGGAGAAATGGCGGTGGCATAAAACTGTTCCAATTCTTGCAGAGGTTTTCTAATGGTTTGATCAATTAGCCTGGAATCAATTAAATCCTGAACATTTCGAAGTGTTTTTGATGTCATGAATTTTTTCTTGCTTTGAAGAGGAAAGCTTTTATTTAATTTAAATTGTTACATATTTAAAGACATAAATAAATTTCTCAACATAATAAGGAACCCTGCAATATTATGTCTGATCTTAGAGTATCGATAGCCGATCGTTTACCTTTATTGAAACGTCGTCAATGGATCATGAAATCCATTCGCAGTTTTTTTGATGCTCGAGGATACATGGAAATTGAAACGCCTTATTTGGTCAAAACTCCTGGGGAGGAAGTCCATTTACATCCGTTTCATTCGGTATATGAAACTCCCCAAGGGGAAAAATACAATCTCTTTCTTCATACCAGTCCAGAATTTTCCATGAAGAAGATAATGGCAGAAATTCATCAGCCTATTTTTCAATTGGCACGGGTTTGGAGAAATCAGGAGGGAGGTAATATTCATTCATCAGAATTCACGATGTTGGAATGGTACAGACCAAACTGTTCCCTTGGTGATCTTATGGATGAATCAGAATTGCTGTTAAAGAGGTTATTGCCACCTTATATTGATTATAATCATTACAAGCTTGATTTTACCAAACCGTTTCAACGTCTGACAATTCAACAAGCCTTTGAGATTTATGTTGGTATTGACTTGCTTGATCTTCCTGAAGATGTTGCCTTATTGGCAAAGGCGGCAAAGGTTGATGCAAGGAATAATGAAACATGGGAAGATTTGTTCTTTCGTCTTCTATTGGAAAAAGTCGAACCGAATATAGGAAGACAAAATCCAACATTCCTGACCCATTGGCCTTTAAGCCAAGCAGCCCTGGCAAAAAAGGATCCCTTGGATCCGCGGGTGGCTTTGCGATTCGAATTATATGCAGGAGGTCTGGAACTGGCAAATGCATTTGAAGAATTGACCGATCCACTGGAGCAGAGAAAAAGATTTGTTTACGATCGTCAGCGTCGTTCTGAATTATATCCTGAAATGAAATATTGGGAGATGGATGAGGAATTATTGCTTTCACTTGAAAAATTACCTGTGTGTTCGGGAATTGCCATGGGTGTAGATCGATTGGTCATGTTGGCAACAGGTGTGACCAATATACAGAATATATTATGGGTATGAATAACGTAGTTTTATTGATAGAAATAAATGATTGAATGCTTGTCGAAATGTTTATTACAAGTTAAATCATAGAGATATTATGTCTAATGTTTATTAAACGCTGGCAAGAGTAAGAATTTAATATAAGGATTTTGACAGGATGAGACATTTAAACGGTGGTAATTGGGCTGATAAAAATTATTTAAAAAAAATTTCAATTCAAATTTGTGGTTTTATAGGACTACTCTCATTAGTTAATTGTTCCAATAGTGGTGTCCCCGAGCATGAACGAGAATGTCAATGGCATGGGAGCCCATCCTGGTATTGCCGTCATACTGCCAAAGTTGATACATATTATACGAAAGGGAGCACAAAACTTTATTTTATTTCTTCTTACAATAATGTTAAAGAATTTCCAGTGCCCAATATGCCTGTTTATGCTGACGAATCATTGGATCAAACAGTGAGAGCCTCTATCGTGTTGGCGGATTATACGGCGGCATTGCGGAAAACAGGTCTGTTATCGATTATTGAACGTCGGGGTCCCTATACGCTTTTTGCAGTACCAAATGCACCAATGGAAAAGCCTAAATTTTTTGTGAATGGTTCATTGATGGACGTTCAGAATGAATCTTATTTGAAAAGATTGATGGGGTATACAATAGTGTTTGGAAGTTATTCACCTGAATATCTTAAAAAACTGGTATTGCAACATAATGGAACTTACACTCTAACAACCTATTATAATGATCCATTATATATTTCCTTGGACGATACCAAACAGCAATTGATAGTTAAAAACAAGGTTGGAGAGAGAAATAAAATCTGGGTAAATGGTATTCCCCAGGCCAATGGTTTCATATATGTGACTCAGGATTTACTGAATGTTGTTCCATAATTGAAAGAAATTTTGTAAATCGCAATAAAAGGGATGAAAGTCATTTTCAAATATAGGTTCGTATTATTTTTCTTATATAGTTTTCCATATTTCTATCCCTTTCATTGCGTGGGCATACCAGAATCAAATCGATCGTGATATACGTTAAAAAATTAAACAGATAAAACATAATACTCGTTTAATCATTTTTGGCAAAAAACAGCAATTGATCAAGTTTCAGCATTGTATTTAGCAGTTCATAATTATGATTTCAGAAATGATTTAATCCGTATTGGATATTCTTCCTCTTAAAAAACTGGATGTTGCTTATGTCGGTATTATTAAAGAAAAAACAACGATTTTTTTAGTAACGCATGTGTACCTATAGATGGATACAAAGTTATCGATTCCCGTTTTAAAGCCTGTAGTAAAAACAAACCTAGTATTATCGTTTTAAGAAATTTTTTTTAGTTAATAATTTTATCCAAGATAATTGCAGATTTATTATTATTACCAATTATAGGAATGGTTATTCTTGCTCAGCCTCATTTATAGATTTTAACATTTCTTTGATTCCTTGGGCTGGACCTTCAGCATGTCCCCATACAGCATTTATAACAGCAAGAAAATCTGCGCCAGCCTTTACAAGGGGTTTGCAATTTTTAGGTGTAATGCCGCCAATTGCAACTACAGGAAGTTCCATTAATTCTGACCACCATTTTAAGAGTTCAACAGGAGTGCGAATTTCTGTATTTTTGGTTGGTGAAGGAAAAAAGGCGCCATAGGCAATATAATCAGCGCCGCTTTCACCAGCTTGCATTGCCAAGTCTTTACTGTCGTAACAGGAAACACCTAATTGTAAATGATCCCCAACAATTTGTCGGGCTTGTTGGATAGGCATATCTTCTATACCTATATGAACACCGTCACATTCAAATTTTTTTGCCAGATCTGGACGGTCATTAAGTATAAAAGCAATATCACGTTCCTGAACGACAGGTTTAAGAATTTCAATTGCTTGGCATATTTCAAGGTCCGTGACGTTTTTTAAGCGAAGTTGAACAGCTGCAATAGGTCCGGCTTCAAGGGCTTCAACGAGTAAGGGTTTAAATTTTTCTGGATTAAGTTGGGGTGGTGTTAATAGGTATAACTGGCAATTAGACATTATCTTGTTAATTCGATATTGGATTGTTTTTGATAAAAAGATAGGTTAGAACCTGTTTAATAAAAAGATATAGATATGTATAGAGAATAAATAATGTTCCATTTCTGTTTTAATGAAAATAATGTTG
>NZ_JAXOQA010000038.1:0-19095 GCF_047307945.1 Commensalibacter sp. A3DC
AATTCTCATCTATATTGTTTTGATGAATTTATTAGTCTTAAATTAGAATTTCAAACAAATATTCATTTTATATAACTCTTTATCAAATTTTGATTTATTAATTTCCATTTTGATAAAAATCATCAAATATAAGGAGGACAATTCCAACCTTTGGGTGAATAGGTGAATACTTCACATCCATCTTCAGTTACTCCCATCATATGTTCAAATTGCGCACTGAGAGATCGATCACGCGTTACGGCTGTCCAGTCATCATCAAGAATTTTAACGTCTGCCTTACCAGCGTTTAACATAGGTTCAATAGTGAAAACCATTCCTGGTTTTAGCACAAGTCCCTGCCCCTTTTTTCCATAATGCAATACATTGGGTTCTTGATGAAAAACGCGTCCAATTCCATGACCACAAAAATCGCGTACAACAGAAAAACGCTGTGATTCTGCATATTGCTGAATGACGTAACCTATATCCCCCAAAGTGTTCCCGGGTTTAACAATATCTATTGCCCTTTTCAGACTTTCATAGGTTACATCTATCAATCGTTGTGCCAAGCGTGAGGCCTTGCCAACGACATACATACGGCTACTGTCACCAAACCATCCATCAAGAATAGATGTAACATCGATATTAACTATATCTCCATTTTTTAATTTACGATCTCCAGGAATACCGTGACAAACTACATGATTGATAGATATACAACAAGATTTTGGAAAACCACGATAGTTAAGTGGTGCTGGAATGGCACCTTTATCAATTGTATAATCATGAATAATCTGGTTAAGTTCGTCTGTTGTAACACCTTCCTGAACATGAGGAGTAATCATGTCAAGTGTTTCTGCTGCCAAACGTCCCACAGCTCTTAACCCAACAAAATCCTCGTGAGTGTAAAACATCATGCGACGATCTGTCATTCCTAACTCTCCAATAAGACTTTATCAAATTACCAATAATAAATAACTTGGTATAATTTACGAACTTTTCTTATATACCTAGCTAGGATTATGATCCCTGTCCAGTCTTACTTTTTCCGATTATGTCTGGATGTGGTATGATGTCTCACAGCCGCCTTTTTGATATTACGCTTAAAAATCGAATCCCGTTTTTTTGCAATTGAAGTACGTGACGAGGCCTGTGCCACTTCAACCGACTTTTTACCTCTTGTAGTACGGGTTGCACGAACAAGAATTACTTTTGGATGTTTATTATAACGTGGGTGTTTTTTCAAGGAATTTGTTCTTGCCAGATAAACCGGTCTAGCAACAGGAGCCACACCACTTTTTGCAAATCCGTCATCTAGTGCACTCATCATGTATTGATTTCGTGAACCATTACTTGGTGCACCCATTACAACACCAATCAAACGGACATTATCATGAACGGCTGATCCTACAAGATTATGCCCTGCCGCAGCTGTATAACCTGTTTTTAACCCATCCGCGCCAGCATAACCTTTTAACAAGGGATCGTGATTGGGAATTGTCCGTCCACGAAAATAAAAGTAAGGTGTTCTGAACAAAGGATAATATTGAGGAAAATCCGAAATCAAATGTTGTGCCAAAATTGCCAAATCACGCGCAGTTGTTAGTTGCCCAGGATTTGGAAGGCCAGAAGCATTATAAAAACGTGTCCGATTCATTCCCAAAACTTTGGCCTGTTGTGTCATCATTTTGGCAAAGCGTTCTTCGTCTCCACCTCCAATAAATTCACCAAGAGCACTAGCCGCATCATTCGCGGATTTAGTAATCAAGCCTAAAACAGCTTCCCTGACAGTAATATATGAACCTGGACGGACTCCTAATTTGGAAGGTTCCATTGAAGCTGCATGAATGGTTATAGGAATTCTCTGATCAAATCGTATGGCATTGGCATTTAAGGCACGAAATGCCATATATAAGGTCATCATTTTTGTCAAACTGGCTGGAAACCGTTTCAAATCAGCATCTTGTTCTGACAAGACTCGGCCATTAACGTCCATTACAATTGAACTGATTCTTCCTACATACTGGGCATGCGCACAATGCGCATAAAATAGTGTATAAGAATATACAGCCGTAAAAAAACCTAAGAAAAAATTCCTAAACGTTTTTCTCATAATTTTCTTAAGACTTACGGTAAAGTTTAACTGTTTCAATTTTTTTATATGATTGCAATAAGTGGACACTTTAATTTTCCAGCTTCTTTTTCATTAAACGTTTACTTGACCTTTAAAAATGATTAACTTCTTAAATTGTTTTGTTTATTTTGGAATCAAATCCCCATGTTAAACAAAACGTTACAAGAAATTACACCACTATCTTTACGAATATATATTTGGGACTTTATATTCATATAAAAAATATACATCTGAATTTACGCCATATTTTGCAACCATACAAGTCCAAATCAAAATCATTCAATTAGATTCTTCCTTAATTTGAACCTTAACAAAATATTTTATGAAATTTATAAAATGCACTCCAAATACATCATAATGAATCCCTTTAGTAAATCATTTTCTCTTTATTGTATGACTTCCAACCAGAACCAGCATGATTCTAGAAAGAACACAAAAACGCTGACAAAAACAAATTTGAAGAAACCCACCCTGTATAAAGTTCTTATGCTCAATGATGATTTCACTCCCATGAATTTTGTCATTTACACATTGGAAACAATATTCAGAAAAACAACTGAAAATGCTGTTTCAATCATGTTAAAAATCCATCACAATGGAATAGGAATATGTGGTATATTCACATACGAGGTTGCTGAAACAAAAGTTATGCAGGTTATGAATCTTGCCAAACAACATCAATATCCACTGCAATGCCTATTAGAAAAAGAATAAATTTAATTAAATATGATTTGATCAAAATATTAACTGTATAAACCCTTTTCAATAACTATATAATAAATAAAAGGAATATGCAGGATTTCTCTTTCGATATTTCACAGTTTGAAAGTTTAAATGATGTTATCTGATAACTTAGAACATTCCTTACGACAAGCTTTTGAGTTTGCTTTAAATTTTCAACATGAATACATGACGCTTGAACATTTGCTCTATGCATTGACAGGCGATCCCGATGCTATTGTAATTTTTGAAGCCTGTCAGATAAATCTTGAAAAATTACGTCAAGATATCTTCACATTTATTAAAAATGACCTGAATATTCTAGTAACTGAAAAAAAACCATCCCCCAAACCCACGCATGCATTTCAAAGGGTCATTCAAAACGCGTCTGTCCATCTTTCTTCAGACCCAAGTGAAAAAATTAGTGCCGTGCATGTTTTAATTGCTCTTTTTTCTGAGCAGGAAAGTCATGCGGTTTACTTTTTACAAATGCATAATTTGTCAAAATTGGACATTCTGAATTTTATCGCACATGGTATAACAAAAAATACAGAATCCACCCATTTTTTTGGATCAAATTTTTTACCTCAGAATGATATCGATAACCAATTGAATGATCTGTTTACCTATACTGAAAAAGAAAATTCAAACTCTAAGAATACCAATCCCTTACAACTTTATTGCGTTAATCTAAACGATAAAGCCCGTCAAAACCGTATTGATCCCTTGATTGGAAGGCAATATGAAATTCAGCGTGCAATCCAAATATTGGCACGTCGAACAAAAAACAATCCGTTATTGGTTGGAAATCCTGGTGTAGGAAAAACCGCTATCATAGAAGGTCTGGCCTTACAGATTGTAAACAAGACAGCACCTGAGTTATTGCATAATTCTATAATTTATGCATTAGACATGGGAGTTTTATTGGCTGGTACACGATATAGAGGTGATTTTGAGGAACGTTTAAAATCCCTCATTCAATCCATTAAACAAGAAAAAAATGCCATTCTTTTTATTGATGAAATTCATACAATAGTCGGGGCTGGTTCCACTACAAACGGATCCATGGATGCATCAAACCTTTTAAAACCAGCACTCGCCGAAGGCAGTTTAAGATGTATCGGATCAACTACCTATAAGGAATATCGGCAATATATTGAAAAAGATCATGCCTTAGTCAGAAGATTTCAAAAAATCGATATTCCCGAACCTTCGATAGATGAAACAATCAACATCTTAAAAGGTCTTAAAAAAAATTATGAAAAATATCACAATGTAAAATACACTCATGATGCTCTTGAAACAGCGGTTACCCTATCTGCCAGATATATCCATGACCGTAAATTTCCGGATAAAGCATTAGACATAATTGATGAGGTTGGTGCTATACAGGCCATTTCCCCTGCCAAAAAACGCAAAAAAACGATTACAGTCAATGACATTGAAAAAACAATTGCTAATATCGCCCGCATTCCTGAAAATACTGTTTCAACCAGTGATAAAAAGGTTCTCTCTCAAATTGATAATAAACTGAAAAAAGTTATTTTTGGGCAGGATCAAGCAATTGAGACATTAGCTTCAGCCATAAGAATTTCCCGTGCAGGATTGCGTTCCGAAAGAAAACCAATAGGTAACTACCTCTTTGCAGGACCAACAGGCGTTGGAAAAACAGAAATCGCTCGACAACTTTCAATTCATCTTGGCATCAAGCTTATCCGATACGACATGTCTGAATATATGGAAAAACACTCTGTTTCAAGAATGATTGGTGCACCACCCGGTTATATCGGTTTTGATCAGGGTGGATTGTTGACAGATATAATTGACCAGAATCCCTATGCCATTCTTCTTCTTGATGAAATTGAAAAAGCTCATCCTGATTTACATAATATTCTTTTACAGGTAATGGATCATGGTATTTTAACAGATCATAATGGTAAGGAAATTAATTTTCGAAATATTATCATTATTATGACCACCAATACAGGAGCAACAGAATTTGCTCGTTCAGCAATTGGTTTTGTAAAAAATCATCAAGCAGGATATGCAAACGAGGCCGTAAACGAAAAATTTTCACCAGAATTCAGAAATCGTCTCGATGCGATTATTAATTTTAGACCTTTATCAAAACCAATCGTTGCTCAAATTGTTGATAAATTCATTAATGAACTAAACACTAGATTATCAAATAAAAACATTATTATAGAAATTTCCAAATCGGCAAAGGATTGGCTGGTTGAAAATGGATATGATCCATTATATGGAGCACGCCCTATGCATCGTATTATTCAGGACTTTATTAACAAACCCCTCTCTAATGAAATATTGTTTGGTACATTAACAAAAGGTGGCAAAGTTCATGTAGTAGTAAAAAATAATAAAATATTCCTTAATTGCATAAAAGAAATAAATTCAATTCTATCAAGAAAAAACGAGCTGGTTTAAAATATATTCTACTTTATCATCAAAATTTCAAAAAATGATGTTTCAAAACGCATAATCTTATTTTTATATTTAAAATTCTAATTGAATTAATAATATTTTATACCATTTATAATCACATAACCTGGATAGGGCCATTTTCTGCTTGCTCCCTTATGCGTCCAATCAACTCCTTGACGTCTTGGGCTATCATAATAATATCGCCCGACAACTTCAACATAATCCCCTATTTTTACCCAAGGCCAGGTTGGAGCTTTCATTTCATCGAGATTATTCACAATTCTAATGGATACACCTTTCCCGACATAAAGATAAAAATAGCCATGTAAGCCACTTCTGGTATAACGTGCATCACTTACTGTGATCACCTTACCACAAAGATGAACAGGAACATCCTTGAAAGTTAAATGTTCAATATTATTTTCATACTCTTGTTGAATATGTAAAAAATTTTCATTATCACATTTATCAGAAGCAGGTTGTGCCAGACTTTGAAAAGAGTAAAAAAAGAGGCTGGACAATATGAACAGCCAAGAAAAAAAACGAGTTTCAATAATCATTGAAGATTATTCCTTAGACTTATTTAGATTTTTTATTTTTTTATCTTTACCGATTTTATTATTCTTTTTGATTTTTTTTCCTACTTTATTATCAGAAAATTTACCTCCTAATTCAGCTTTCAGTGAATTTAAAGATTCCAGAACTTCTTGACTTGGCTTGGGTTCTGGAATATGAAGTTTTTCCAATTCATCAATCATGATTTCCGCAACAACCAAACGTGCAAACCATTTGTTGTTGGCAGGAATCACAAACCAGGGGGCGTTTGGTGCCGCTGTCTGCACAATAACCTCTTGATATGCACCTTGATATTCTTCCCAAAATTGACGCTCTTTTGGATCATTGGGGGAAAATTTCCATTGTTTTTCTTTATTTTCCAAACGTGCCAATAAACGCTTGCGCTGTTCCTCTTTGGATATATTTAAAAAACATTTAACTATTCCAATACCTTGTCGATAAATATATTTTTCGAAATTACGAATATCTTCATAACGGTCAGACCAGAAATTTTTATTGTTAAGTACCCGTAACGGTAGTTTTTGATTGGCCAAAATAGAGGGATGAACCTTGGTAACAAGCACTTCCTCATAATGACTTCGATTAAAAATCGTAATCTTGCCTCTGGAAGGAACGGCCATATGAATACGCCATAAATAATCATGCATCAATTCTACAGGACCAGGCTGCTTAAATGAAGTTATCGTAATGCCCTGCGGATTTATTCCAGAAGTGACATGTTTAATCGTACCGTCTTTACCAGAAGTATCCATACCTTGCAAAGCGACCAATAAAGCTGAATGCCCATTCGCAAATAACAGCTCTTGTAAATAGCTTAACCGTTTAATACGTTTCTTCAGCACTTTTTTTGCTTCTTTGTGAGATAGGGATAATCCGGCAGTATCATCCGCATTATAATCCGTTATAAGAAATTTTTTTCCATCCTCTACACGATATTTTGTTCTTAACAACTCACGTATTGATTGATCCGACATTTAAAGCTCCTTTAATGTTAACGATAAATTATTACGATATATCAATTTCCTATTTTTACTACTGCAACCCCACCCGGCGCTTGGCAAACAGGCATAAGTTCAATTCGATTAACATTGACATGAGAGGGAAGACTTAAAATCCAACGTACCGTTTCAGCAATATCCATAGCTGTTAAGGGAATTGTACCTTTGTAAACTTCTTTACCTTTAGCAGAATCTTTTAGTCTTACCTCGCTAAATTCGGTTCCACCACAAAGACCCGGTTCAATATTTGTTACCTTCAATGCAGTGCCAACCAGATCAGTTTTAAGATTTAACATAAACTGTTTAACAAATGCCTTTGTCGCACCATAAACATTCCCACCACGATATGGATACGTACCTGCAATACTGCCCAAGGAAATAATATGTCCCCTCTTTCTTTCAAGCATTCCACTAATAACCAACTGAGTCAAATGAATTAACCCGATAATATTTGTTTGAACCATCCGATCCCAATCCTTTAAATCAATATTGGGAATTGGCTCCACGCCAAGTGCCAATCCTGCATTATTGACCAAAACATCAATATTCTGAAATTTGGCTGGTAAACTACCTAATTGACGCAAAAACAATTCTGATTTGGTCATATCCATTTCAAGTGGAAAAATTTTTCCAGGATGTTTGCTTGATAGGGATTCCAATTTATTCATCCTACGTGCCGCTGCAACAACCTGATAACCCTCCTGCACCAATACTTCGGCTATTGCCATTCCAAATCCAGCCGATGCACCTGTGACCAGTACCGTTCCCCTCATGATTTTCGTTCCCCTCATGATTTTCGTTCCCCTAACTATTAAAAAAACTAAGTAAATTATAATAATTACATTACCGCAATTATAAATTATTTTTTTGAAACGGACCATTAAAAGCTGTTCATTTACATTTCATTAAATCTGATAGTATAGTTTAATTTGAATCATCTCATTTTAAATAAATTATTATATTTGGTTTCTTTGAAAAATGACACATTCTTTCCTTGATCTTACCAAAGGATTGGCAGGCTGTTTTCTAATGTCAAGTCCTTTTACAACCTCACCCGCATTTGCACAGACGGTTGTTTTTATTTGTGCATATTCTCCGAAGGAAGGTACAATGGGCATTGTCATTAACCGTCATATTGCCAAACCAACTCCAAAAGAATTGCTAAATCAGCTTGGAATTAAAACCATGCCAACATCAAATAATTTTTCCATTACAGCGGGTGGTCCAATTGAAAATGCCCATGGTCTGGTTCTGCACACAAATGACTGGAAAGGTAAGGAATCAGTCTATGTAACAAAACAAATCAAATTGAGTACAAGCCTGGATATCTTACGTGATTTATCAGAAGGGCATGGTCCTTCAAAAGCGTTACTAGCCCTTGGTCATGCCAATTGGTCACCAGGACAGCTGGAAGAGGAACTTAATAATAATCTTTGGTATGTTGCTCCCTGTCAGGAAAGCATTTTATACAACAAAAATTTCAAGAATAAATGGTCAGACTGCTATAAATCCATTCTAACAAATCCAAGAAAAATATCTTTATATTCCGGAGAAGCGTGATTTAGTTTGATACATAAAAAAATAACTCAAATATTTAATCGTTTCCGTTTCCTGAATAGCCAGCTCAACTTTAACAAAGCATGTTATGATTTTTTTTCTAATATGACAAAACAAGTTTGATTATTTAATGATACATTTGTTAGCTCTTACAGTTTGTTATTGAATGAAATAAAAACATACAATAAACAGATTTTTATCTTTACGTTTTTCTATATACAAATATAGAAAAACGATACGTAATTTTACCAAATTATTTACAGATTTTTTATTTATTTCAAGTAGTGGATAGACATTTTACAAAAAAATTTTATTTGTTTATTGAACATAAATTCCAAACTAAAATAATTTTAAAAATATCCAAAATAGAACTGCAGATAACATAATTGAAACAGGCAAGGTTAAAATCCACGCCATTGCCATATTACGTATTGTTCTCCATTGAATACCATCACCATTGGCCAGTGCAGTTCCTGCCACCGCAGAAGTCACGACATGAGTGGTGCTAATAGGCATATGAAACTGATTTCCCATTTGTATCATTGTCATTGCGACAGTTTCAGCAACCGCACCTTGACCATAGCTCATTTCATTTTTACCAATTTTTCTGCCTACTGTAACAACCACTCTTTTCCATCCAACCATTGTTCCCAAACCTAGGGCAATTGCAATTACAGCCTTGACCCACGGAGGAATGAATTGTATTGCCGTGACAATCTCTTTCTCGAATTTTTCAAATAAATCCTTTTGAGAAGATGTCAGAGGAGATACCTTGGTAAAATGCACCAGATTCTGTTCAACCAAATACAAATCGTTTCTTAAATTGGCCTGATATTCAACAGGGACTTGCTTAAAAGTTTCCTTGTTATTTACATCATGCTGAATGGATTGCAACATCATACGAATAGCAGGAATAGTTTCGGGAAAAATTTTACTGGACTGAATTGTTTTTGTCAGAATTTGACGACTTTGATCAATTGTAGGTAAATCCGGATTATTATTATATTTCATGAGAACTTGATCAATAACTACCGCTTTATTCATGAAATTCTCGACTTGTTTTGATGAAACCGCATTATTCAACGCATATGCGGTTGGTACGGTTCCTATCAAAATAAGCATGATTAATCCCATACCCTTTTGCCCATCATTTGAACCATGACTAAAGCTTACACCGGTACATGTAAGAATCAATAATAAACGGATCGGCCAAGGAGGTGTCTTTCCTGCTTCAGGTACTTTGTAAAAAGAGGTGATGGGCAAAAAATTCTTCAACAGAAACATTCCCAGTAATGCAATCGTAAATCCTGCCAAAGGACTGAATACAAGAGCCTTGAAAACCTGCAAAGCCTGTCCCCAGTCAACACCACTTGCCCTGTTATTTCCCATAAGCAACTGATTCATTAGACCAACGCCCAAAATCGAACCAATTAAAGTATGAGATGAAGAATTCGGAATCCCGAAAAACCAGGTTACCAGATTCCAGATCACTGCAGCCAGAAGTAATGCAAAAACCATTGAAAATCCAGCTTCACTTCCAACCTTGAGAACTAATTCAACAGGTAAAAGAGAAACTATTGTAAAAGCAACAGCGCCGCTTGAACACAAAACACCCAGGAAATTCCATAAACCTGACCAGACAACAGCTACAATTGGCGGCAAGGAATTGCTGTAAATTACAGTTGCAACAGCATTGGCTGTGTCATGAAAACCGTTTATGAATTCAAAACCCAAAGCAATAACAAGAGCCAGAGCCAATAATACAAATGCCAGAAAAGATGGATTGGTAACGCCTATTATATCTTCACGCAAATGAAGGATAATGTAGATTATGCTACCCAATAAAACTAAGATAAAAGCGATCTTGTTGAAACGTGGATTATTAGGTAGGATCATATTCAAGGCTTTTTTCACTATAGACAAAATCCGTTTCTTGCATCATCAAATTGATCATAAAATTAACTTTATTTCAGAAACGCTACAATTTAGTTGGATAGAATTGTTTACGGATAGATTAATTGTTTACAATGGCCTGACCCCTTTATCATAGGTCTTCATATAGTCATCCAAACCTTAATTTATAATGTTTTCATATTTATCATCATCAATCTTTTTTTACAAAAGAAAAATATGCTTCTCAAGAAATGAGATTTATATCTTTCACATTTATGAATAAAAAAAATCATATACGTCATCGCAAAGATACACCCCGAACAATTAAGAACTATTTTCTTACGTGTTTTTTCTGTTTTCTCTTTATTTTTACAAATTATTTGTTTAAATAAATATGAGGCTTTTTGTCAGATAAATTTCTTCAGTTGAAACTCTATTTACTCTCTACTATCCATGAATGACAATTTGATAAATTCGGAAGTTCCCTCTTATTTTCCAATAACTTTGCGTATAGATGGAACGCGAATAGTGATAATTGGCGGGGGTAGAATTGCGGCACGTAAAATCAGGCTTTTATTAAGGAAAAATGTACAAATTGAAGTTTATGCGCAAACCTTTAATAAAGAATTGCAAACCTATGAAAAAGAAAAACTGATTAAATTTTGTTCCCCTTTACTAAACGAAAATGATTTTATTCAAAATGCGAAAGACGCTACCTTAATTTTTATCACGACTGACGATCATGAATATAATACTCATATTTCCCTATGGGCAAAAAAATTAAATATTCCTGTCTGCACTGTTGATAATGCGGAATTATCTACCTTTATCACTCCTTCGATTATTGATCGTGATCCCGTGCAGATCGCCATCTCCACAGGAGGTTCCGCTCCTGTATTGGGACGGCGAATACGTCAAAAAATTGAACCTCTACTCGGACAAGTCATCGGTCCATTAGCTTCATTCATCGGAAAACACAGGAATTGGGCCAAGGAAATATTATCAACCCATCAAGAACGACAACGGTTATGGGAAAGATTCATTGATGGCTATGGCACTTCCCTTATTAGCCAACAAAAAGAAAAACAAGCATTTGATTTTCTCAAGAATATTGCAAAAAAACCTTTTTTAAATAAAGGTGAGGTATGGCTGGTTGGGGCAGGACCGGGTGATCCGGATTTACTAACCATAAAAGCACTTCATCACCTGCAAAATGCTGATGTCATTTTATATGATAATTTATTATCACCCAAAATCCTAGATTACATACGTCGTGATGCATTATTATTTTTTGTAGGAAAACAAAAAAATCACCATACTTTAAAACAAGAAGAAATAAATGATTCACTAATCAAATATGCACGACAAGGCAAACGTGTTTTACGATTGAAAGGTGGTGATCCTTTTATATTTGGCCGCGGTGGGGAAGAGGCCGAGGCATTAATGCATGCTGGAATTCCATTTAAAATTATACCCGGCATCTCCGCTTCTAATGGTTGTGCGGCATATGCCGGAATTCCCCTAACACATCGTGAATGTGCACAAGCCTGCTTATTTTTAACCGGTCATACCAAGAAAACAGATCAACTTAACTTACCTTGGGAGAACATGATATTTAAAGACCAAACCTTGGTCATTTATATGGGACTTTCTTCTTTACCTCTTTTATGTAAAACACTAATTGATAAGGGATTGGAACAAACATGGCCTGCTGCTGCGATTGAAAAAGGTACCTTTCACGATCAGCAGGTAATTATCGGAAATTTAAAAACCTTACCTGATTTGGTTATGCAAAAAAAAATAGGTAGTCCCGTTTTAATAATAATCGGTCAAGTCATTCATCACAGAGTTACATAAAACACATTCAGTTTGCAAAAGCGTCGTTCAAGGGAATGGAACATGTTTCAGAAACTTTCTTACGCCATCGATCAACATTGACGCCATAGGTAATCCCCTTGATAATCGATAGCGAGTGAAGCATACTGTAAAGTGAAAAGTCGTTCCAAGATAGCTGCCGTTTCAAATCCAACAAAGAATAATTTTTCATTAAGGGTTCCAGACAATCAATCGCCTTTTGAGTTCTCTGGATCAAGCTCGGATCAGCCAGATCAGAAACAAATCCCCCGCCAGAGGGATCCTTTTTTTTACGGTAATATTTCTTTGCCTCTTCTGTGGAAAATTCAGGAAACGGTGCATTTACCCAACGAGGATAGGTCAAACGATAAATAAAACGTTGAACATGACTGATCCATTCCATAATTTCTTCATTATCAGGCAACGTAATCTTTGGCTTATCTATGGTTGTATCAATATAGTTAATAATATCACGACTTTCCGGCATAAAGCGGTTTTGCTGATATTCCAATATAGGCAACTGTTTACGCCCTACCATTTGCATGGGACCATGAATGTCATCATATAGTAAATATGATATTTCGACGGGATAATTTTTCAAAACAAAAATCATTTTTGTCATGACACAAAAAGGACAATGTTCATAGATATAAAGTTTCATAGCAATTAAACAACACCCCTCAAATGATCAACCCTGCAAATTATCAAAATTTAAATTAATATATTTAAATCCCTTTTACTTTAATTAAAAATTATATTTGAAAATAAAATTACAAGGTCTTGTTGAATAATTTTACTATCATAACTTATAATTAAAAACTAAAATTATCATTTAGGAAATAAAAATGTTAATTCGAAAACAATTTCTTCTTCTTTTATCCATGTGTTATTTAATACCACTATATCATGCTTCTGCTAATCTTGGTAAAAATCAACTATCCATATGGCCTAAAGCAGAAAAAGGATATCAAAGATTCGTAATTCAACTACCACCCCTTTCCAATGAATACAATGCACGTGTTGAATTGATTCCCCAGAAAAAAATTAAATCAGACTGTAACACGGTCATAATCCACGGTCATATGACAACACAAACAATTCAAGGATGGGGATATGATTTTTACAGATTAGACAAAATCAGCAAACCGGCTTCTACCCTTATGGCCTGTCCACAGAACATTGAACAAGAGAAGCAGGTTTCAATTACGACCAATTTAACCTTTATAAACTACAATAGCAAACTACCCCTCGTTGTTTATGTGCCAGACGATATAACTCTTGCTTATCGGATTTGGACATCTTCTTCAATGCATCAAGCTAGAAATAAATAAATTTGCGGCATAACTTCATAGAGACAACAAAGATAAGATTGAAACAAACTTTTTTGGTTCATCTACCTTAGCAAAACTGAATATTTATTTAAATAACTTCCCATTGATTTATAAGATTCATATTCCTTGGTCATACTGTCATATATTATACAAACAAATTTAGATTTATTGATGAATATATGTTTCAGGCTATAAAATCATATGGTTATTCAATTAATTTCACTTTGAACCTGATAAAATTACTTATAAAATGTATATCTCGAAAACAGCTTTACTAATTTTCAGGTCCAGATTGTTTTTCAAGGTATCAGGCTGATGCAAATAAACCGTTTCAAAACTTATTTGATCTCCTTTTGTTACAGGAATCGCATTAGAAAAAGTTAACTTTGGACTGGCACAAATTGTATTCATCACATCATTGATATAAGGAATCAGGGGAAATTCAATTTGATTAACAGGTTGAAACCGAATTGTTTTATCGGTTTTAACAATTTTTAAAACCAATTGATCGCCGCCATGAAAAGAGATTGGTCCTGACAAATCCATATTTTCTTCCTTGAATATGAATGAGCCATTTATTTGTAACAAGCCCGTTGCAGGAATCTGCCATAATTCATTTTTATTTTGCCATTCATCTGAAATGTTTTGAACAGGGGATATTTTATCCAGTTTAAGTTTAGTCCATGAATTTTCTATTTTCTTTGAATATGGTATGATTGAATCTTTAGATGACAACCTTATATAATGGTGATTATTTGCAGAAAAAGATTTTTTTTCTGAAGGAACAGGCTTAACAGTCCGATTTGAAATATTTGTGACCGAGGGTCTTATCTCTACAATTTTATCATCATCCAATAATGATAAATTGGAAGAAACTACAGTTAAATCCGGTTTTCCCGATATGTTATTTTTTACCAAGACTTTATCATTAACAATATTCCATTCCCCAGAATTTTTCGGTTTATCCTTGATGGAGCAAAGTAAAACTGGTGAAGAATAACCTGGATAATCATGGCATAATATTAATGTGCCTATTGGAACATAATTTGGTAGTTCTTTAATGGAAAAGAATGCGAGTTGCAAAAAATCTGCTGAAAGATGTTTAGTCGAAACAACCCCGTTACAACCAAGATAAATATTTTTAGGTTTTATTCTTGTTGTTCCAATATAAAGACTTTGTCCGGCAATCATTCCTTCTGTAACGACAGAAATCCCTTTTCCTATAGGATTCCCAGATATAAATGCATCTGTATGAATGGACTTGACATCAATATTCTCATTACACAATGAATTCCTTTTTATATCAGGTCTTGATGATTTTTCAATTTGCGATAAATAAGATTTGTCAAAAAGGTTATATTCAATTGGAACCGGCTTAACGACCCCCTGCATTGTAAAAATCTTGAACCATTTTGAATTAATTTTAGGGTCATATTGCCAGAGATTGTGTGTTTTAAGATTTAATAATAAATCACCTTCAATCCAGGACAATCCAAATTCCTGTTTATAATGTTGATCTGGATCGCTGTTAATAACCCATAATTCAGGTTTTCTTAAACCATGCCTTTGATTATAAACTGTTTTATTTTGACCAATAACATCCAGTAAAACCGTAAAAATTTGCTCTAATCCTGTATCAGTAATGATTTTAAATGCAATCGTCGATTTCGTATTTATTTTTCCTCCGGAAATATTGACTGAAAATTTACGTTTTGAAATCAAGAATTCATTCAGATTTATCGTAGGATCTCCACATTCAAATTCTATCGTATTAATGAATGATTGTGGATGCAGGGCGTAAGATAGATCAATTAAACAGGTAATGTCACAATTTTCAGTTACCTGTATAAAATCTGTTTTATATCCCTTTTGCAAAACAGGTAAAATTGTCATCTTCCACTGTGAAAAATAAGGCATCATGAACCGTTTACAGCCTTTTTTGAACACACTCAAAACCATTTTAACCTGTACCTTGTCTCTTTATTAGAGCATATTAACAATAATATTTTTAATTAATAGAAAAATAGTATATTGAATATGGGTAGGGTAGTAACCTGGATCAATCAATATAATTAAATTATATAAAATTAATTCTGATATAATGAATATTTTACCTAGACCCCTCTTTCAGTTTTTAATTATCCCCATAGAATTAAGTCTGATTTTACTTTCCCCCTTCTTATGCAAAAACTGAGAAAGATAAACCGATGAATGATATAGATCGTGTTATCAGGCCTGAAAAAAAACAGGTTCTTGTACTAACTACCGGAGGAACCATCGCAGGATCAGCAACAACAGACAAACTCGAATATAAAGCAGGTAACACCAAAGGAGAAGATCTTGTCGCTTCCATACCTGATTTACAAAACATGGCAAAAATTCATGTTGATCCCGTGGCGCAAATCGGTTCTCAGGATATGTCTGATACAATTTTATTAAAATTGGCCAAAAAAGTTCAGGCTGCTGAAAATAATCCTTCAATATCAGGAATTGTCATTACCCATGGCACTGATACCATGGAAGAAACCGCGTTTTTTCTTGATAAACTTATAAATTCGAAAAAACCAATTATTTTGACGGGTGCAATGCGCCCGACCAATTTTATCAGTTCAGATGGTGCATCCAATCTTGTCAATGCTGTTAAATTGGCTACACGCCCCGAGGCTTATCACCAACCTGTCATGATTGTAATGAATGACATGATTTATGATGCACATTCTGTTCAAAAAAGCCATACAACCAGCCTCCAAACTTTTCAATCCCCCAATACAGGGCCAATCGGCATTATCAATAATGATCATGTATATTTTTACCTTACGTCCAGTAATGCAAGGAAATATATTTACGCCATACCTGAGAAAGCCCCTTTTCCGCGTGTTGAAATTATTTATTCTCATATCCAGATGGATGGAGATCTTATTCATGATGCGGTCAAAAGAGGTGCAAAAGGCATAATCCTTGCTGGCGTTGGTGATGGAAATACATCAACCCAGGCAATACAAGCATTGAAAGAGGTCGCCAGCAAGGGTGTTATTGTTGTTCGATCCAGCAGAACGGGAAGCGGATTTGTCAATCGTAATGTTGAAGTTAATGATGATGCCAACAAATTTATAGCCGCAGCTGATTTAAACCCGCAAAAAGCCAGAATTTTGTTACAACTTATCTTGGCAAACAAGATTAATGAATTAGATACTATTCAACAACTTTTTTATGAAATGAACTGATTTAAAATAAATGCCATTATTATTATAAATATGGCATCCTAATTTTCACAATTTGATTCGTAAGCTTTAATTTTTTTACAAGCTTGAAATCAGAACAAGATTACGCTTATCCTAAACCTTCATTTAGAATAATTTTTATTAAAACCCTAATGTGGAGTTTTAGATTGATAAAATTTTTATCGTATACAATCCTGTCTCTAATAATCTCTTTGACTGTTCTATCGAATTTGACATATGCAAGATCTGTAAATACAAAATCCAGTGTTAAAATCGGTCCATTAAATAAATCGTCTAGAATCTTACCACAAATAGAAATTTTCGAAAGCCATGTCGGCATAAGCAAAAATTATGTTATAGCCTTAGATCCCATCCATCCTGGAGCAACTTTAATAGCCTACAATTCTCCTACCTGTCAGGCCAATACCCATGGAAATACGGTACTCAACCATCATGATCCATCAAAACTAGAATTCACTGCCAAAGAAGATCCCTATTGCAAAATATCTATGCAAATTACAAAAAACCATCAATTGAAAATACTTAGTGAGACAATTCCTTGTAGTACATGGCATGGGGATTTTTGCTCTTTTGAAACATTGCCAATAGTAAACCGTATTTATCCGATAACGATTAAAGAGAATATTTCTTCAAGCAAATCCGAAGAAAAGGGTCAACCCAAATGAAATCCTTATCCTTGATATCAAAAATAAAATATGCATATACATTTATCTGCATTATTTTATCTTTACCCACAATAGCAATGAATCCATCTCATTCCTCACAATCCATTACAGAACAAACTGTCGAAAAGGATCCCGTTAATCTGATCCTCTATGAAAACAGAACTCAGGGTAATTATGCGGCTGTAGGTTATATGCCATACTATCCGGCTTATGGCATGATTCATTATAACACTCCAAGCTGCAAAATTGAGATAACAGGTTTCGTTGATCCTTTTGCACTCAAGAAAAATAAATTAATTATCAGCTACAAAAAATGCAGGATATCCTTTGATCAGGATGGACAATCCCTAAAAAATCCACATGAAAATGAAGCCTGTATGATTTATCATGTCAAGGAATGTAATTTTAGGACGCTTTCTAATTTAAGAAAAATTGATTTTCAATCTAATACAGAATAATTAACAAAATATCATACACAATCTCACGAAATTGCGTATGATTGAATGCAGCTACAAAACAATATTATAGTTTTTTAACCATTTATGACCAATTCTATCAGCAGCCATAATAGCGGCATAAACCTGATCTTCAGTAACTTCGAAAGGCATGTTGTGTATAGTGTCATCTTTTGCACAACTTGCCTTTGCCACTTTCATTATTTTTCCCTTAAGATCATCATTATCCTGTATACCAATTTGGTCAAGCGTAACCGGTAAACCTATTTGTACACAAAAATCAAGAACGGTTTCCAATTCTTCCTGTTTCGCATTTTCAAGTACAAGCTGAGCTAAAGTGCCGAATGCAACTTTTTCACCGTGTAACATGGTGTGACATTCTTCAAGAACGGTTAATCCATTATGGATTGCATGTGCACCTGCCAGGCCAGAACTTTCAAATCCGATACCACTTAAATACGTATTCGCCTCGATAATGTTGTCGACAGCTTTTATAGCAACTCCAGCCTCGACAGCCGCTTTTGCTTTCAATCCTTCCTCCAACAAGGTTTCATAACATAACCTGGCCAAATTCAAGGCTGCCAATGTTGATTGTCCCCCTGCCATGGAGACAGCTCTTGCCTCATAACAGGCTCTGGCTTCAAAATAGGTAGATAATGCATCTCCCATTCCTGAAATCAATAAACGAAGAGGTGCATTGGCAACAATTGTGCTATCCATAATTACCATATCAGGATTGGAAGGATACATCAAATATTCCTCAAAAGCGCCATCTTCGGTATAAATTACAGATAAAGCGCTGGTTGGCGCATCATTCGATGCAGCTGTCGGCACAATTATAACCGGAACCTTATTATAAAAAGCAATGGCTTTCGCTGTATCAAGGGCTTTCCCGCCACCAACACCGACAACCCCTTTGCAACCGTGTCTCTTTAGAATTTCCCCTAAACGATTAATCTCTTTTTTACAACACTCTCCCCTAAAAATTTCAAAATATGCCTGCACCGAGGAAATCTGGAAACTTTTTTCCAATGTGGCTTGTGTCAAATTCATTACAAAACTATCAGCGACAACCAAATAACTATTGGCCAGCATCAAGGCATATTTACCAACTTTTTCAAGTGCACCAGCACCTTGGATATATTTTGACGGAGATTGAATAATCGTTAACATCACAAATCCTCTGATTATGTGTTCCTATTTTCAAATATTCACAAGCATGGAATATACTAAATAGTTTAATACCAAC
>NZ_JAXOQA010000039.1:0-17916 GCF_047307945.1 Commensalibacter sp. A3DC
TGTTTTAAAAACGTTCATTAAACTGGCATTATTATAAAATTGACTATCGAGCATTATAAAAGATGTTAATTTGTTTAGTTCAATTAAAATTATAAATAATAAAACAAACGGTTGTCTTATTAAGTCTTTATTTAATTATTATATATAGATATTATAAGTCAATTTATAGTGATTTGAACTTTCAAAAATGAAAGATATAAAATGTCCAATTTCTTTTTTAATGATCGTGCTTCATTAGTGAATGATGCTATTGAAGGTACATTAGTCACAGCTCCCTATAATAATCTTGTGAAACTTGATACTGACCCTTCTATGCGAATTGTGGTTCGTAAAGACTGGGATAAGAAAAAAGTTGCCGTTATTTCGGGGGGGGGATCTGGACATGAGCCTACTCATTTGGGATTTGTCGGTAAAGGGATGTTGACAGCCGCTGTATGTGGCGATTTGTTTGCCTCTCCTTCAGTTGATGCCGTATTGACCGCCATTACAACAGTAACAGGTGAAGCTGGATGTTTATTGGTAATCAAAAATTATACAGGAGATCGTCTAAATTTTGGACTTGCGGCTGAAAAGGCAAAACAGTTAGGCTACAAGGTAGAAGTTGTTATGGTTAAGGATGATATTTCTTTACCTGACAATAAACAGCCACGTGGTATTGCTGGCACTATTTTTGTCCATAAAATGGCCGGTTATGCTGCCGAGACCGGGTATTCTCTTGAGGAAGTTAAAAAATTTGTTGATTATGCAAATAGGCAGATTTTTAGCCTGGGAGTTGCCATGACTGGGTGTGATTTACCCCAGTCCCAAAGTGATGATAAACGAATTCCAGAAGGGTCTATTGAACTGGGTCTTGGTATTCATGGTGAACCAGGCGCCACGACAATTAATACTCAAAATAGTCGTGAAATCATGGATATCATGACGGCAAAAATCAAGGCTTGTATAAATGATTCGGATCGTCTTGCTGTCATGTTGAATAATCTGGGCGGTGTTTCGGTTACAGAAATGGCCATTTTGGCTAAAGAACTTTCATATTCTGCACTTGCTTCAAATATTGACTGGATTGTAGGACCAGACTGGTTTACGACAGCGCTTGACATGAAGGGTTTTTCATTATCAGCCATGGTTTTGGATGACAAGATCGTCAGCGCTTTGACAGCACCTGTTGAAATTACAGGATCTTTTAAGGCTGTTCAACCTGCTAAAATTGTACATATGCCTGTTAATCCTGTTGAAACTAAAGTGCAATTCACACCTTCTGATAATCCAGTTGTGGCACATATTATCGCCGTTGTTACAAAGACATTAATTGATCTTGAAGGAAAATTGAATGATCTGGATGCCAAGGTTGGGGATGGAGATACAGGTTCAACATTTGCTGCAGGGGCAAGAGGTATTGCCGAATTGTTAAATACCAATCAATTACCCCTAAACGATCTGACAAAACTCTGTCTAGTCATTGGTGAAAGACTGGCTGTTGTTATGGGGGGCTCCAGTGGTGTTTTAATGTCGATTTTCTTTACTGCAACAGGTCAAAAAATTGCTGAAGGCTCATCATTTGTTGAAGGTCTTGTATTTGGCTTAAAACAGATGAAACATTATGGTGGGGCTGATCTTGGGGATCGTACGATGATTGATGCGTTACAACCTGCTTTGGAAATATTGCTTAAAGATCAGAACGATTTAAAAGGTGCCGTTCAAGCGGCTGAAAAAGGCGTTGAAAATACGGCAAAAGCAACGAAAGCAAATGCAGGACGTTCATCCTATTTGAACAGTGGTAGTTTGGCGGGAAATCCTGATCCGGGTGCTGTAGCTGTCGCAGGTGTTTTTGCAGCCTTGTCAAAACAGTGTCCAAATAAATAAATTATAAATTATTCTTGAAAAGCTGGCTATGTTATAATAACAAGCTAGCTTTAATTTTTTGATAATGAGAAATCAAATTTTATTGGTCATATACTTCTACTTGATTTAAATGTAATACATTTTCATCATAAAGACTTATTTTGACATATTGGGCGTTAATATTATTCACTCTTATAATTAATGGGTTGCCATCGGCTCCACCAAAAATAATTCCGTCAGGATAATCAGCGACAATTATCCAGTTTTCGTTATCATCAGATACTTCAACTTTTATTTTTGAGGCACGATCTTCAAAGTTTAGACGATTATAAATGATTATGTGTTTAATGTTGATTGTGCGGGGTAATTCCAGTTTCCACCAAGGGTTATATTCTGTTGCAGTATGAAAATTGTAATCTGGACCAATACGTCCATTAACTGCGCCCGCAGCATCTTTGTATATGTCATTGAATTTTGAAAATGCACAAACGGATGATTGTGAAGCTTTACCGCCAAGCGCCCAGTTCACAGCCTCAGGTTTTTTTATCCACCTTTCCTGAAGTGCAATTTCATTGAATTGTTGATAAAAACCCACATTTCCTGTCTTTTTTATTGTATCATGAATATATTGGTAAAAGTCATTGGGCTTAAGATTCTTTAGACCTCTTCTTAATGAAGAACGTGGATTGAAAATTGGATTGATACCATCATGTGTAATGCAACGTTCCACAAAATCTTTGCCTTTGACAGGATGGCATATCGTGCCATGAATGTTAACATATGGATCAAGATAGTAATAACCACTACAAAAATCATATGGTTGTAATTTGCAGAAGTTGCGCAATTCTTCCACAATAGGGTTTTCCATTTCAAAAACAGCTGATGGAATAAATCCCTCACAATATGGCCATATGATGGAATTATCATTATTGTATAGGTGTGAAATCTCCTGTTTTTTCATAAGAAGATGGTCAATTGCCCGGGCGGATAGTGCCAATACCGGTAAAAAACAATATTTAGAATTTTTAAAATAGGGTGTTATCGTATCTTTGAAAACCCAATGATCCGGTATGCTTAAAATGTTGTGGGCAATTAAATCTGTCTGTTTTTTTTCAAGGGATGTTATTAAGGGGTCTAGATTAATATTTATTAAGACATCATTTTCAATCATTATATAATGATTATAGTTAGGCAATGCTTTGCGTAAGGCATATAAAGGATAATCAGCGTTATACCATAAAGTTTTTTGACCGGGAATATTCGGGATATTGAATTCAGAAAAATCAGAGGTATGATCTATTTTAGGAAAATCACCTACATCCAAGATCTCCCTGCTTTCATCAGCAAGAATAACAAAATCAGCTTTGCTAAAAGAACCTTTAAGGCGTCTTGCCATATATTCGATATCATCATTCCAAATATGAGTTCTAAATGCAATAATAACACTCATTGAAAAAACCTTAAAATAAAATATTGAAAGTTAATATATATTTTGTAAGTGTTATTTTGTCTATTTTTATATTAAAAATAAAATTGTGTTATGTTTGTTTATGCAAGATATAAAAAATATTTCTTTAATAGATTTTTTCAGAAATATTTTAATTAAATAATACACGTTCAGGAAGTGATATGAAAAGCGTACTCAAAGAAATAAGACAAAAAAAATATAAATATTCATTAGGTATATTACTCCTTTCAAGTGGTTGTTTTTCTGGGGCAGTTTATGCGCAGGTTGGTAATGGGGTTGATGCCTTAGCATTTGGTGAGGTTGCTCAAGAAACCATGTCTTCAGAACCTGTTGTGGCGTCAAAAGGAATGGTTGTTTCGGCAAGTAATCTTGCTGCAAAAATTGGATCTGAGGTTTTAAAAAATGGCGGAAATGCAGCTGATGCAGCTGTGGCAGTTGCCTATGCAATGGCGGTCACCTATCCTGCCGCTGGAAATTTAGGGGGCGGGGGGTTCCTCACGCTTCGTTTACCAAATGGACAGGCTTATTTTATAGATTTTCGAGAGAAGGCGCCAAAAGCAGCAACTTCCAAAATGTTTGTTGACAGTAATGGAAAGAAAATTCTTAATGCCTCTATATTGGGATGGAAAGCTGTTGCTATTCCGGGAACGGTGGCAGGTATGGAAATGTTGCGTAAACGATGGGGAAGCAAGTCTCGTGCGGAATTAATGGCTCCAGCTATTAAACTTGCGCAAAATGGATATATCCTGACGCAGGAAGATATCGATCTGATGGCGACTTCTTTGTCTGATTTTGCCAAAGATCGCAATGCAGCTAAAATTTTTCTTAAATCAGACGGAAATCCATGGAAAAAAGGGGATATCTTTCGTCAAAAAGATTTGGCAGATACCTTGCAAACTATTTCAAAGCATGGGGAAGATGTTTTCTATCATGGTTCAATTGCAAAAAAAATAGTTGATGCCAGTAAAAAGCATGGTGGAATATTGTCCTTGAAAGATTTTGAAAATTATCATCCACGAATGATGCTGCCATTAACCTGTTCTTATCGAGGTTATCATATTGATACAGCCCCGCCTCCAAGTGGTGGGGGAATAGCTTTGTGCGAAATGTTAAATATTTTATCCGGTTATGATTTACATAAAATGGGTCTTCAGACAGTTCCTGCGGTGGAAAGACAGGTTGAAGCAATGCGTCGGGCCTATTCAGATCGGAGAGATTTGGGGGATCCAGAATTTGTTGATAATCCTGTAAAACACCTGAATGATCCCGATTATGCAGAAAAAATACGCAAAAGCTTGACCTTTAAAAAAGCGGTTAATTCCTCTGATTTGGTTCCAGGAAAGGTTACCGAGGCAACATCGTTGAATAAGAAGGAAAGAAAAGCATTATTATCACATGAAAGGAATGAAACGACGCATTTTTCTGTGATTGACAAGGATGGCATGGCGGTTTCATTAACCTATACGCTTAATGGCTGGTATGGAGCGAGGGTTGTTGCTGGCAATACCGGTATAATTATGAATGACGAAATGGATGATTTTACCACGGTGCCAGGTGAAGCAAATATGTATGGAATAATCGGGGGTAAGGCTAATGAAATTGCCCCGGGGAAAACGCCCTTATCTTCAATGACACCAACAATAGTTTCCAAAGACAATAAGGTCTTTATGGTTATAGGCAGCCCTGGGGGGTCAAGAATTCCCACTATTATTCTTTCTGTAATAACAGGTGTCATTGATTACAAAATGAATATTCAGCAGGCGATTAATCTCCCCCGTATACATGAACAATGGCAGCCTCAGGGAATTCAGCTTGAACATAATGCGTTAAGCGGTCAAGTTCGTAAAATTTTAAAAAGAAAAAACTATCCCTTGGATCTTTACTCTACTTGGGGAATTGCCGAAGGGATTCTTGTTGAACAGGATAAAAACGGTAAGACTGTTTATTATGGCGGGGTGGATTATCGTCATGCTGGCGGGGGAGCTATAGGATATTAATTTTTGATTATTCATATGAAAAATAATTTTTTTGAAAAATCAAAAAAAACACTTGCCAATTTTTTTTAATTTGTAATAGAAAGAAACTGGAAAGCTTGGGTGGACGAACACCTTGTGAACTCGGTCAGGTCCGGAAGGAAGCAGCCATCACGAGTATCGTTTGGGTCATTCAAGCTTTCCCTGGATTTAAGACAAATAAATTAGAATCTCAGGTAATTTAGTGGTATAATCAAAATTCGCAAAAACTGGTTTTATCATATTTTCTGGAATGGTTGTTAATGAAAGATATTCCGGACGAACAATTACCCGCCCCAGATATTGAGCCCGCTGGATTATTTGAATCCTTATCGAGCGATGATTCTGAGACCAAATCCTCATCTGATGAAAAGTCCTATCGTGTCTTGGCACGAAAATATAGACCCCAGGATTTCAAGGATTTGATCGGTCAAGAAACAATGGTACGCACTCTGCGTAATGCTTTTGCAATGGGTAGAGTTGCTCATGCTTTTATGCTTACGGGAGTTAGGGGAGTTGGCAAAACAACAACCGCCCGTATTATCGCGCGTGCATTAAATTGTATAGGGGTTGATGGTCAGGGTGGACCTACGGCAGATCCCTGTGGTGTTTGTCCAAATTGCAAGGCAATTTTGGCAGATCGGCATCCTGATGTATTGGAGATTGATGCAGCTTCTCATACGGGTGTTGATGATGTAAGGGAAATTATAGACGGTTCACGTTTCCGTCCCATTCAGGCCAGGATGAAGGTTTATATCATTGATGAAGTTCATATGTTATCGCGTAATGCGTTTAATGCATTGTTGAAAACACTCGAGGAGCCACCTGACCAGGTTACATTCATTTTTGCGACAACTGAAATTCGCAAGGTTCCCGTAACGGTATTATCACGTTGTCAAAGGTTTGATCTGCGACGTGTCCCGCAGGATCAGCTAAGTCAATTTTTTCAAAAAATTTCAAATCGGGAAAAAGTAAACATATCTGAAGAGGCTATTCATTTGATTGCACGTGCAGCTGATGGATCGGTCCGGGATGGTTTATCCTTGTTAGATCAGGCTATTGCACTTGGCCGTGCCACTATCCCTGATCAGCCAGAAAATGATAAGCGGGATCATGAAATAACGGCTGAAGCTGTTTCAGGCATGTTGGGTTTTGCGGATAAAACCCTAATATTCGATTTACTTGAAGCGGCTATGTCAGGAAAAGCTGATCAGGTTCTAAGCTTGACTGAACAGGCTTATGCAGGCGGCGTTGACCTAGGTGTGTTATTATCCGATCTTCTGGAACTAATTCATCTTCTTTCAAGAATGAAATCATTGCCAAATCTGCGAAATGGTTCTGAATTATCAGAACTTGAACGAAATCGTGGTGGTCATATGGCTTCCATGCTTTCCATACCCGTATTGGGTCGCGCATGGCAAATGCTGCTTAAAGGGATCAAGGAGGTTGATATGGCTCCCAATCGTAAGGCAGCAGCTGAAATGATTTTGATTCGTTTATGTTTTATAGCCGATTTACCCACTCCTGGTGAAATAATCGATCATTTATCCAATTCCCCGGAACAGAAGTCAGACCAATATTCTCATCATTCCTCATTATCATCTTCAGATATGCAATCATCAAAGCCAATGTCATTGGTATCTGTATCAAAAGAGGGTGGCAATTTTCATGGATATGGTAAAACTTATGCCTCAAATTCTTTGATACAACCAAAATCTGAAGTCCTGTCATTACCTAAACAAAATCCCGAGATCGAAAACCCCAAAATTTTATGGAACAGTTGGCGGGAAATCATATCTTTTGTAAAGCAGCAACAGGCTGCAATTTTGCATGCCCATTTACGTAACGCGGTTCATCTGGTTAAATTCGCACCACCAATGATTGAAATAAGAATTGAAGATAGGGCTCCCGCAAATCTGCCCCAACAATTATCAAGATTGTTGAATGAACATTCAGGGTTGCGATGGACAATTGTTCTTTCCCAGCAAAAGGGTGAACCAACCTTGATGGAACAGGAATCTTTACAGGTTCAGGCCGATTTTGACAAAGTTGCATCTGAACCAATCGTAAAAGAAATTATGCGTATATTTCCTGGGGCTGTTGTTAATAAGGTTATCAATCCACATCTTGATGAATATGGTCTATTTCCAGAACACAATTCATTTACAGACAGGGATGAGCAAAGTATGTCAGATCTTGAAACTGAAAAAAATCAGCAATGATAGATGATTTTGACGAATTGACATATAATTAGTCCCAAAATTAAATTTTGAAAGAGAATTGAATGAAAAATTTTGCCAATCTTATGAAACAAGCTTCTCAAATGCAAAGCAAGATGACCGAGATGCAAGAAAAGCTTGCCACCATTACAATTGAGGGTGTTTCAGGGGCCGGTATGGTAACTGTAACATTGGGTGGAAAAGGTGACATGAAATTTATAAAAATCGACCCCAAATTGGCTGATCCAGCTGAAATGGAAATGTTGCAGGATCTTATTGTTGCAGCTTACAGTGATGCACGTAGGCGACTTGATGAAACAACACAGGAGGAAATGCAGAAAGTTACCGGGGGAATAAATCTTCCTGAAGGTTTAAAATTTCCTTTCTAATTGACCAGAAGTTATCTTGTGAATATGGGTAATAAAGGTAATTTTTTGTTTGTTAATTATCTTGGTAAGAAGAGGGTATCGTGGGTGGTGGTCCGGAAATTGAACGGCTAATTTCTTTATTTGGTAAATTACCTGGTTTTGGACCACGTTCGGCGCGTCGTGCTGTTTTGTCATTACTAAAACAGCCACATTCCCGTATGATTCCCTTGGCAAACGCGTTAGAACAGGCAGCCAAGATGGTGAAAACCTGTTCTTCTTGTGGTAATTTGGATAGCAGTGACCCATGCCAGATCTGTAATGATTTAAATCGTAATCGTGAATTGATTTGTATCGTTGAGACAGTTGGGGATTTATGGGCACTGGAAAAAACCGGGGCGTTCAGGGGCTATTATCAGGTGTTGGGCGGCACCTTATCCCCCTTGGCTGGGGTAGGGCCAGAGGATTTAAATCTAGCGCCTCTTTTAAAACGGTTGAAGCGCAATGAGGTCAAAGAAATTATTCTTGCACTTGGTGCTACGGTTGAGGGTGTAACAACTATGCATTGGCTATATGATCAATTGTTACCCTGGCATGTAAAAATTACCCGTGTTGGTCAAGGCATTCCAATGGGTGGCTCACTGGAAATTCTTGATGAAGGAACCCTGACAGCGGCTTTGACCGCCAGACGTCCAGCTTAGTTATGCAAATTCGTAATTTTTTACTGCAAAAATCATGTTGTTTATGATAATAAGTTGCATCTTTACAAAATAAAGGAAAGTTCTGTGTCCAATCAAGGGAGATCAACTAATTTTTTCCCAGTTTCTGATTCACTCCCTAAAGTTGCTTTTATTACGGGGGCGACCGTAAGGTTAGGGCGTGAAATTGCTTTAACCTTGGCAAGATTTGGATTTGATATTGTTTTACATGCCCGTAAGCGCACTCAAGAAGCTGAAACATTGATAGAGGAAATTCGGCAGCTTGGGAGAAATGTAATTCTACTGACAGCCGATCTTTCCGATGCTGATCAGGTTAAACGCTTGATTGAACTGGCAGTAGATCAATTGGGATCAATGGGTATTCTGATTAATAATGCAAGTGTATTTGAGCGCGATGAATGGGATAGTGTAACCCTGCAATCCTGGCAAGAACATTTAATGCCCAATTTATGGGCCCCTTTTCAGTTAATTCAGGATTTTGCAAAATTATTACCGAAGCAATCTAGTGGATGTGTTATTAATTTGCTTGATCAACGTGTATGGTCTCTAACACCACATTTTGTCAGTTATACAGTTTCCAAATCCGCATTATGGACATTAACACAAACAATGGCCCTAGCATTGGCACATAAATCAATTCGAGTCAATGCTGTTGGACCCGGTCCAGCAATGGCCCATAAACGTCAAACCGCCGAACAATTTGCCAATCAATGCAAATCTGTTCCGTTGCAGCGTGGCACGTCTGCACAGGAAGTGGCTCGAGCGGTACTAAGCTTGATATGTTTACCCTCTGTGACGGGACAGATGATCGCTTTGGATGGAGGGCAACATTTACAGTGGTCACCGACATTAATGCCAGATAAAAACGAGTAAAACAGGATTTATTTATGAATTTTTCCCTAGTATGGTCAGGGCATTATGACATACCCTTACGTCGTATTTTTATTCGTGACTTAATTTTGATGGCACGTATAGGTGTTTATGATTTTGAACAGGAAAATACTCAACGTATTCAATTGAATATTTCCATTGGAATTCAGGAAGAAAAAGGCGTTGGTCCAGACATTTTATCCCGGACGGTATCCTATGCGGATATTGTTGATGATGTAAAAGACACTGTTCTTCAGACCCATTTTCATTTGGTCGAAACGTTGGCTGAGACCTTGGCTGATCGTATATTGAAGGATGAGAGGATTCAGGTTGTTCGCGTCATGATTGAAAAACTGGATATTATTCCGGAGACAGCTGGGGTCGGCGTTGAAATTGAACGATGGAATAGATAAAGTAAGTTATTAATACCAGAAAATTTGCAAAATACTTTTTTATCTTTAATTGATTAAATACAAATTTATTAAAATTCAAGTTTGTTATGATATCAAATGCGATTTAAATGGAAAGACTGGTTCAATGTATTTATAACCAGAAAAGAGGAATTCATTATGAATTCCTGTATCATTTTTAAGAATCGTTATCGTCGTCGTTATTTTTAATTGCTTCTATTTCAGAGCCGATAGCATCAACATCGTCCTCAAGATCTGAAGCATCCTCAATTACATCATCGACATCAGCATCTGAATTTTCCAGATCATCAGTATCAATCATGGTATCGATTTCTTTTTCTTCGTCCAGATTGCCGCTTCCTTCAATTTGACGATGACGAGGTAGTTCAATGGGTTGTTCAGTGCCACATTTTGGGCATACAGGTAACATTTTGTTTAAATCATAAAAACGAGTCCCACAAGCACAACATGTTCTTTTAATACCCAATTCTAGCTTGACCATTTATGTATCCTGTTCTCTGATCGAAAAAATAAAACATAAATATGGCGAAATGCCAGTTTATTGTCTTATTGTCAAATGATAAAATACGATTTGTTGATTTAAATCAAAAGTTTTTTTGTTTTTATACTCTATTTGTTAAATTGGAAAATAAAATTATGACAGTTACTCACTCAAAACAACCACTTGTTGTTTCTTTTTTACAACAGCCTTTGAAAGGTAAAGTGAATGTTCCAGGTGACAAATCAATCAGCCATCGTGCTCTAATGTTATCGGCTCTGGCAAATGGAGAAACAAAAATCACGGGATTGCTTGAGGGTGAGGATGTTATGCAAACCGCTCAGGTCATGCGTGCTTTGGGAGCAATTATTTATCAAAAGGCACCCGGTGAATGGCACGTTATAGGCAAGGGGGTTGGATATCTGAATGAGCCCGATGATGTTTTGAATATGGGAAATTCCGGAACGTCGGCGCGGTTGTTGAGTGGGATTTTATCAACACATAATATTTTCAGCGTTATGACAGGTGATTGCAGTTTGAGAAAACGCCCCATGAGAAGAGTTATAGAACCCTTGAGCCAGACTGGTGCCCAGTTTATTACGCGCAATGAAGGACGTTTGCCTATGGCGATCAAGGGAGTGGAAAAGGCTAATCCCGTTACATACCGGTTACCTGTTGCGTCTGCCCAGGTAAAATCCGCCATTTTGTTGGCGGGTCTAAATGCTAATGGCATGACAATTGTAGAAGAACCGATTGCAACAAGAGATCATACAGAAAATATGTTGAATCATTTTGGGGTAAAGGTTGATATTAGCACCTTAGCTGAAAAAGGTCGCAAAATCTGTTTGCAAGGCCCAACAAAACTAGTGGCTAAAGATGTTAATGTTCCAGGTGATCCATCCTCTGCTGCATTTTTGATGGTAGCTGGCTTGATTATTTCCGGATCAGAAATACTGATAGAGAATGTCGGACTTAATCCTTTGAGAACCGGGATAATTGAAGCGTTGAAAATGATGGGAGCAAATTTGCAGATATCTAATAAGCGTAAGGAAGGTGGTGAAATAACGGGTGATATCATTGTTAAAAACACGACATTAAAGGGTGTTGATCTTCCGGCTTCAATTGTCCCATCCATGATAGATGAATTTCCAATTCTATCGGTTGCTGCTGCGTATGCCAAAGGCGAGAGCCGTTTTAGAGGATTGGCAGAATTACGGGTTAAGGAAAGTGATCGGTTTAATAGCATCATAAACATGTTGCGGAAAAATGGTGTTTCTGTTGAATCTCACGGAGATGATATGATTATTGAGGGTACCTTTGGTAATATTCCAGGGGGAGGCGAGGTTGAAACCCATATGGATCATCGATTGGCAATGAGCGCTTCAATCTTGGGATTAGTTGCAAAAAAAATGATAATTATCGATGATATTCGTTTTATACGCACCAGTTTTCCTGGATATTTTGAATTGATGAATTCACTGGGATGTGGATTTCAAATATAAAATATAATTATAACTTAATATAAAGGCTAATAAATATTCATTATGGATAAAAATATAATTATAGCAATCGATGGACCTTCAGGAGTGGGAAAGGGAACATTGGCCAAGTCAGTAGCTGATTATTTTCATTTACCTTATCTTGATACGGGATTGCTTTATCGGGCAGTTGGTAGAAAAATGCTGGATGCAGGTGAAAAACCAGATTCCAAATCTGTCTTGGCTTTTGCTGAAAATCTTCAAGAAAAAGATTGGTTAAGAAATGATCTGCGTATACCTGAAGTGGATAAAGCGGCCAGCCAGGTTGCTGCCAATCCAAAAATCAGAGCCGCTTTATTAAATGTTCAACGCAATTTCGCCATGTTAAGAGGCGGGGTTATGGATGGTCGGGATATTGGAACGGTCATTTTTCCTTCCGCTGATTTTAAATTTTATCTTACGGCCTCACCAAGGATACGGGCAGAAAGACGCTGGTTGCAATTTGCGAATTCTTCAAAAGCGGAAAATAAAGAACAGCAGATTAACAAAATAGAGATGGATTTGAAAACCAGGGATGAAATGGATTCGTCTCGAGAAGTAGCTCCGTTAAAACCTGCAGAGGATGCTATTGTAATTGATACAGATCATTTGACAGCTCTGGAGGTTCTAGAAAAAGTGGTTAATAAAGTAAAAAGACATAATAATTGTTAAAGAGATAAGAAATTTAAATTTATCTTTAATAAATTATTGAAAAAAAAGTAACTTCCTTATATGCTCCCCTCTATTCTTAAAGAATAGAATAAATTATTTTTTCGTTGAAATTGTTTCATGAATTCAATCGTGAAAAAGTCGTATTTTTATAAATAGATTCATTCTATTTTGGAAACGCGCAAATTAAAGTCTGTATATAAAAGGCAATATTTGTCTTTAAATGTGACTGGGATTACAGAAACTCATGGCTGCAGCCACCACACAAACCCCTAATGATTATTTTGGTGGGGAAGATTTTGCTACGCTTTTAGATGAAACCCTTGGACAAGATATTGGGTTCGAAGGCTCCGTTGTTGTAGGTAAAATTGTTCGTTTAACGGATGATTATGCGATCGTTGATGTCGGTTTAAAAAGTGAAGGACGTGTTCCTTTAAAAGAATTCGCACCTGCGGGTGTAAAGGCAGAAGTTAAACCAGGCGATATGGTTGAACTTTATGTGGAACGTTACGAGGATCGTGACGGTTCAATTCTGCTTTCACGTGAAAAGGCACGTCGTGAAGAGGCATGGTCTGCTCTTGAAAAAGCATTTGAAAATAATCAACGCATAAACGGAACCATTTTCGGTCGTGTCAAAGGTGGATTTACTGTTGATTTAGGTGGGGCAATGGCTTTCTTACCTGGATCACAAGTTGATATTCGTCCTATCCGTGACATCAACCCCATGATTGGTGTGGCACAGCCTTTCCAAATTTTGAAAATGGATCGTGCCCGTGGGAATATTGTTGTTTCTCGTCGTGCGGTATTGGAGGAAACACGTGCTGAACAACGCAGCGAGTTGATACAAGGATTAAAAGAGGGCATGATTCTGGATGGTGTCGTAAAGAACATCACGGATTATGGTGCCTTTGTTGATTTGGGTGGTGTTGACGGATTATTGCATGTCACGGATATAGCCTGGAAACGTGTCAATCATCCAGCTGAAGCTTTACAGATTGGTCAGCCGGTACGTGTTCAGGTTATTCGTTTCAATCCTGAAACTCATCGTATTTCATTGGGTATGAAACAGCTTGAAGCTGATCCATGGGAAAATGTCACAACAAAATATCCTGTTGGCTCACGATTTACTGGTCGCGTTACAAACATCACGGATTATGGTGCTTTTGTTGAATTGGAACCTGGAGTCGAGGGGCTTGTTCATATTTCCGAAATGTCTTGGACAAAGAAAAATGTTCATCCCGGCAAAATTGTATCAACATCTCAGGAAGTTGATATTGTTGTATTGGATGTTGACAGTTCAAAACGTCGTATTTCATTAGGTCTTAAACAGGTTCAACCAAATCCTTGGCAACAGTTTGCTGATACACATCAGGTTGGTTCTGAAATTGAAGGTGAAATCCGCAATATCACCGAATTCGGTCTGTTTATCGGTCTATCAGCCGATATTGATGGTATGGTTCATATGTCTGATCTTTCATGGGATGAACCTGGTGAAGTTGCTATTACTCACTTTAAAAAAGGTGACGTTGTTAAAGCAAAAGTACTTGATGTGGATGTTGAAAAAGAACGTATTTCATTGGGTATCAAACAGTTAAGTGAAGATTCTGTTGCAGATGCACTTGCAAAAGTCAACAAGGGCAGTATTGTTACATGTACCATCACCGGTATTCAACAAAATGGTATTGATGTAAGTGTTAATGACATTTTAAGTGGTTTCATACGACGTACCGAACTTTCTCGTGACAAGGCGGAACAACGTCCGGAACGTTTTAACGTCGGTGATCGTGTAGATGCCAAGGTTGTTTCAATTGATAAAAATGCACGTCGTTTAACCTTAACGATTAAAGGACGTGAAGTTGAAGAGGATAAACAGGCTATTTCTGATTATGGGTCTTCAGATAGTGGCGCTTCCTTGGGAGACATTCTTGGAGCAGCTTTCCGACGACGGAACGAAAACGAGCCGGATGTAGAATAGGATTTTTATATTTTTAACTTTTAAAAAACAGGCTTTGTAAAAAGTCTGTTTTTTTTATTGATACAATTTATTCTTTTAATGAAAACTGTTAAAAGATAATTTTTATAATTTTAAAATATAATTCAAATTGGTTGTGATTACGCAATCTTTTGTAGTATATCGTATATAAATTATATTTTTACTAAAATCATAGATTTTGTTACTTTTTCTAATTAATTAAGAATTATTAAGTATTTATCATGGCAGTCATTTACAATACAAATTATACGCATAACTCTAATTCTTACTTAACTCTTGCTGTTTTTTGGGCAGCAAAAAAACTATGGGGGGAAGATAATGTTGTTGTAGTTGATAATATGGATATCTTGTCAGTTGCAGCAAGTGGAGAACATGAAGTTATTATTTGTATTGATGGACAGCGAACTGATTATGAATTGATGAAAAGGCTTAGACCGTGTTTTAAAACCATGATTTTCTGGGCTTTTGAAGATCCCTTCATGTTGGATTTCAATGTTCAGGTAACGACTATTTTTGATTATGTGTTTACAAACGACCCTATTTGCGTGAAGGCCTATCAAACAGAAGCATTTTATTTACCTTTGGCTGCAAGTGATCAAATTCATTATCGTAAAGTGAAAGAAACTGATGCGCTGGATTATGATATATGTTTTGCGGGGACAATGTGGCCAAACCGTGTTGATATTTTGCGTCGTGTTATAATTGCCTTTCCCCAGGCACGGTATAAATTGATTTGTCCTGGAAATGAATATTTGCCACCTTTGCCAGCTGATTTGAGTGAAAGGGTTATACATAGACCTGTAAGTATTGAAGCGTTTACTGATTTTGCCAATGCAAGTAAAGTTACCTTAACAATGTTTCGCAATTATGCCAGTCATGGAGATATAGGGCAGGCAACTGCACCTGGTCCACGTCTATATGAATTGGGTTTGGCTGGTACAGCACAGATTGTGGAATTGCCAGCAGGTATGAATGAGAAATATTTAAAAGAGATTAATGGCGTTGCTATTGCCCATAATACTGAAGAAATCATTAAACAGATCGCAGAGGTGATTGAAAAAAAGAATATCAGAAAGAAAATGGCGATTTCCTCCCAGCAATCTGTAATGAAATCACATTTGTATCAAAATCGTCTGAAAGTTATTGAAGATGTGACTCAGGCGGATTTTTCTTTAAAGAAAAAAGAGAAAAAAATTATTGTTGAATCTCAGTTTAAAAAAAAATTGAAGGTCTTATTTGTCACGCATTCCACTATTCGTGAACAAGTATGGGGTGGCATTGAAGTATATCAGCAGATTATTTCTTTTGGACTAGTAAAAGATGTGGAATTTTATTATTGGCTTCGTCGAAGAGGTGCATGTACGCTAACAGATTCTAATGGTCAAGAATTGGAACGGTTTGACATGCCAGATGTGGGCTGGTTGGATTCCATGAATGATGCCGGGGAAGAAACTGCCTTTTCGAATGTAATTAATCAATATGGATTTGATGTGGTCCACATTCAGCATTTAGGCCATCACACTCTTTCCTTACCGATTATAGCCAAGGCTTGCGGTGTTGGAACGGTTTTTTCTTTTCATGATTTTCTGGCGGTTTGTTCTCATTATAATCTTTTGAATTACGAACAACGTTACTGTCGTATTGAAGAAAATAAAGATGTTGGAACTTGTGATGTTTGCCTTAAAATTTCTGAAAAGCTGGATTTTGGTGTGCAACAGACACGACGTGCATTTGTTGGAAAAGTCATGAAATCCATTGATGCGTTTTTATATGGAACACAACATTCGTTTGATGTGGCAAAATATATTTATCCTGTTGTGGAAAGTAAAAAAAATTATATTCTTGGTATCCCTTCGCCAGACACAACAATACCTTTGATAAAAAAAGAGTTCAAACCCCTGGAAGGCAGAAAACTGAAAGTTGCGACTGTTGGTAATTTTATCCGTTCAAAGGGTGCAGATACGATTTTATCCATATTACAGACTGCCAATCCAAATTTGTATGAATTTCATATTTTTGGATATATGCAGCCTGACTATGAATCTGTCCTAAAAGATTTGAAACTTGATAATATTATATTGCATGGTTCATATGGATTGGGTGAAGTTTCGGCATTGCAGGTAGCAGATGTAGCCCTGATATTGTCAATATGGCCCGAAACATATTGTATATCGCTTTCTGAAGTTTGGCAGAATGGGTTAATTCCCATTGTGACAGATGTTGGTGCGTTAAAAGATCGTGTGCAGGATGGAATTAATGGATTTACGGTTCCCATCGGGGATGTGAATCTGGTTATTGATCGATTGGAACTGATACGTTCGGATGAAATATTGCGTCAGAAGCTTATCAATAACATTTCACCTGATTTATGGGTCAATTCAAAAGATTATGCTGAAAAATTATTGCAAGTTTACGATGAAGTCGTTCCTATAAATATGTTGGGTAACAGCGGGTTGCGATGGGATATAGGGCGACTTCATTATATTCCACATGCATCTTGGAAAGAGCAGGCACCACCTCGTCATATTTTTGATGCGCCCACAAGTAGCAGTCTTTATATCGAGCTTCCACAGGAAATTGAAGATTGGGCAGTTGTACAGGGAGCACATTTTTATATTGATGATATCTGTTATCATATTCTTAATGTCGATGATGACAGCAAATTTAAAGAGGCAGATGAATTCCATATTCGTGGATGGTTTATTTATCCTGATATGTCCAATGCAGGAAATTTGTATACGGTTTTGATTCATCAGGATAGTGATTTGACAATTTTCTTAAAATGCGATCGAGAAAGTCGGGAGGATGTGGCATCTAATTTTGTTAATGCTCCTGTACGAAATGGATTTTCGTGTAAATCAGCATTGAGAGGAAAATGGTGTGAGGGCCGTTTCAGAATTGGCTTGATTAATGTTGTCAATGGAATAGCGGCATTTCAACTGGCTGGTTACGAAATAAAGGTTAACGCCGGAAAAGTTGTTAAAATCTATAATGAATTTCATGATAATCAGGTTATATTAGATGATTTTCTGCGTATTACTGAAAAAGATGGTATTATGCGTGGAATAAAATTAAGTGATATTTCTGAAAATAGATTGTTTCATAAAAATTTAGGTAAACTAGAATATTATATTCAAAATTTATCTACGGATGTTAATCCGGAAAATGAAAAAGCAGGGAATTTGCTTAAAATTTCCGGATGGGCCTTTGATCGCACAACAAGTAAGGCAGGGCAGATATATCTTGCCTTTGTTAATGAATCTTTTAAAAACTGTTTTTTTGTTGCCACATCAAGATTTATTCGTCATGAAACAATTTCAGTTTTTCAAAATG
>NZ_JAXOQA010000040.1:0-17417 GCF_047307945.1 Commensalibacter sp. A3DC
GATGCTTTTAACCCAAATAATATTTCATTTTTATTTGAAAAAATTCAACAAAAACTTTATAAATTGCTTCAAGATAAAACCAAGAAAGGAATTCATTGTATAACTCCGCATGAACTCCTCAATATTGCCCTTCATCTGACAGATCACAAATCCGGTGAGTCAATTATTGAACGACTGAACCAGATTGTTGATTTACACATCAATACTGCAATCAAAGTAAATTCTACAGGATATATGGCCAGACAATTTTCATCGGTCATTCCTGTTTCAGCCATTTATGATGTTGTAAATTCTCTTTGCCCCCAGCCAGCATCATTTTATGAATGCGGCCCCCTACCTAATGTAGCAGACAAAATAATTGCGGAAAAATTTGCTAAATTTTTGGGATGGGAAAATAGTAATTATGGCATGATTTCAACCTCTGGAGCAAGTTTGGCCAATTTAACCGCGGTAATAACCGCCCGCAATAACAAATACCCAAATATCTGGAAAAAAGGAAATGCTGGTCAAAAAAACCTTGTACCTACCATAGCTATAGGAACGGATGCACATTTTTCTGTCAGCCGGATTGCTGGCATTATTGGTCTTGGTCAAGACAATATCATTTTATTACCCCTGAACGCTCAAAGACAAATCTGTATAAAACAAGCAAGGCAAATTTTAAATAAAGCCCATAAAAACGGAAAAGATATTTTCTGTATTATCGCTGCTGCAGGTAGTACAAGCATTGGGGCTATTGATCCCTTAAAAGAATTGTCGGAACTCGCCATTAAATATAAAGCCTGGTTTCATGTTGATGCAGCACATAGCGGATCCTTTCTAGTTTCCGATCAATTAAGAAACCGAGTAGCAGGCTTAACATACGCTGACTCTTTTTGTCTTGACGCTCATAAAACATTATTTGTTCCTGCGGCTTGTACATTATTATTTTATAAAAATGGTGATAAAACAAAGCTTACATTTCCGATTCAAGCCAGTTATGTTACAGAGGAATTTGAAGATGAAATAACAAAATTCGAAAGTGGAACTAAAAATTTCGAATGTACCAAACGGCCTTCCATTTTAAATTTATGGGTTGTTTGGTCTTTATACGGTCAACAATTTTTTGCAACCAAATTAAACCTTCTAGTCAAAACCACCTTTCAAGCATACAAATATCTACAAACTCTAGATGATTTTGAAACCTTGCACAAACCTGAATCCAACATTCTTTGCTTCAGATATTTACCAAATGAAAAAAAACTATCGAAAGAAAAACTGAATTATTTACAATTAAAAATAAGAGATAAAATCCGTGATGAAGGACGCTATTTCATTTCAAAAGTGGATCTAGATCATATCACCGCCCTCCGTATCGTTATCATGAATCATGAAATCTCAATGGATGATATCGCTGATCTGACCAAACATATTGAAACCGCAGCAAATTCCATTCTTAAAACCTTTTAAATTCATTCCATTCCCATATTTACCCAAGGAGTCCCTATCTTGCATATCCATCCAAACAAGGAATTACTGAAAACTGTTTTTCCTGATTTTTTGTTTAATCCACAATCAATCCAAAATATTGCTCAATTTCCAACGTTTTTATCAACCATTCGCTATTTTGAACGGTTAACGGAAACTTATTTTGATGCAATTCCATTTGAAATACAGAACGAATTTATCCTTAAAAGATTAAAACAGCTGATCGAGATATGTCGAATCAACCCTATTTGGAAAGAACGTATTAATCAAGCGATTGGCAAGGAAAAATTAAACGATTTTGAAACTTTCTCCGCCATTCCGCTTACTGATAAAGAAATTTATACAGATTTATTTTCTGGCAAACGTCCAGGTATGATTGTCCCAATCGAAAATGGTAATTTTCAAATTGCCAACAGTGGAGGTACCGCCTCAGGAAGATCTTCTGAAATCGTATTTTCAAAAAAAGAATTAAGGGATACTTACAGATGGGCAGGAAATTTTATCGGAAAACATATTATTTCACGTTATATGGAAGAACAACAGGCCAAATGGATTGGCACCACTCTCTCTGACAGTCAATTATGGAGCAGCGGAACCATGGTTGGTGGAGTTTTACAAGAAATTCCAAATGTTAATTATCTTGGTATCGGACCCATGTCCGCTAAAATTTATCAACGTATTATGCAAAATCCGGGACAAAAAAGTTTCATGGGCATTGTCCGCGACATCGCCATGCTCGTTCCTTATGCAAGTGAATTAAATGATCAACAAAAGGGTAGTTTGAGAATAGCTCTATATGGCAGTGGATGTCTTCCAGAAAAAATTAAATCTGATCTAAAAGATATCTATCAGAATTTAATCATATTGAGTTTTTTTGCTGCCACACAAGCCGAAACTATAGGTTTACAACTCAATCCGGAAAGTTCAATCCTAACAGCTGTTCCCGGTTTACATCTGATAGAAATTGTCGATAAAAACGGAAAATGGGTTCAAGAAAACGAAGAAGGAGATCTTGTCGTCACAAGATTATTTGCAAATGAAGCCCCTGTCTTGCGTTATAAATTGGGGGATCGCGTCATAAGGCGTCCAAATTATACCAGTCGATTTCTCAATTCGATACAGTTTGAATATGTAGGCCGCAGTGACGATTTTATCTCTTTGATAAATCATCAATTTTATGTTCCACATTTCCTGACATTATTATCTAAGAAACTGGAGATTGATTCCATTTTTAGCTTCAACAAAATTGCTGAGGAATTTCAATTCCAAATAAACCAAAATACTGAAACCTTAAATTTAATAATTGCGGTTTCAAATCTTTATGAAATGAAAAATCAATATGATAAACATAAAGACAAAATTTGCGATATAATGATACGATCATTGATTGAATCTGATAAAAAAAACACTCTATCACATTCCCTTTTTGAAAAATTGAAACATAAATGCCAATTCAATATTCATTTTGTTGAAAAAGAATCTTCCATGATATATCGAACAGATGTGGGAAAAACGCCTTTAATTTATAAAAAACAATAATTTGCAATTTATGAATTAAAATTTTTTATGATAAAAATTTAGGCAAAAAAATTACATAACCCCTACAAATCATTGTCTATTTTATAGCAATTTTAAATAAATAATATAAAAAATAGGCATAATGTTTAAATAATAGACATTTTTTATTAAATTGTTCTATTCATTGTTAAAAATTCTCTATATCTTTACACTGGACAGAACTTTCCAAACATTCTTTAATATTGTTATCGTAAACAGTAACAGTATTATCGCTATATAATTTTTATTTGATGAATATAGAGAAACAAGATGATAAAAAAAATCGAAGCCATTATTAAGCCTTTTAAACTCGATGAGGTTAAAGAAGCGCTTCAAGAGATTGGCCTTCAAGGAATTACGGTAACAGAAGTAAAAGGGTTCGGCCGCCAAAAAGGCCATACCGAACTTTATCGTGGTGCTGAATATGTCGTTGATTTTTTGCCCAAGGTTAAAATCGAATTTGTCTGTAGTGCGGATATCGTCGAACGTGCAATTGACATCATCCTCAATACAGCAAGAACTGGCCGAATCGGTGATGGAAAGATTTTTGTTATTCCTGTGGAAAATGCCATTCGCATTCGTACAGGTGAAAGTGGGGTTGAAGCTTTATAATCAATTTTATCTTTTTCATTTTGACAAAATGAAGTATCCCTTTGAGAGTTATAACCATATGGGACGAAAAATATTATCTTTATGGATGACACTGTTACGTTTTTGAATGCATAAATTTCTATCATATAATAAGGACTAATAGTACATGGCCGACCAATTGATTTCTTCTTCAGTTTCCAAAGAAGAGGCTATTGCCAAAATTATGGATCTGCTTCAGGAAAATTCTGTAGAATTTGTTGATTTCCGTTTTACGGATCCACGGGGAAAATGGCATCATACCACACAATATGTATCAACCATAGAGCCTGATATTTTTGAGGATGGCATTATGTTTGACGGTTCTTCCATCGCCGGATGGAAGGCGATTAATGAAAGTGACATGATTTTAATGCCTGATCCATTTACAGCAGTTATGGATCCATTTACGGCGAAACCCCAGCTTATTCTTATTTGTGATATCATTGATCCTGCAACGGGAACCGCTTACAATCGTGATCCTCGTTCCACTGCGAAACTGGCTGAACAATACCTAAAATCAACAGGAATTGGCGATACGGCTTATTTTGGGCCAGAAGCAGAATTCTTCATTTTCGATAATGTCAAATTCGGTGTCGGTTCCAATTATGGTATCTATCAACTCGATAGTATAGAAGGCCCTGATGCAAACCTAAAAGATTATCCCGAAGGAAACATGGGACATCGTCCTCGGGTGAAGGGAGGCTACTTTCCTGTTCCACCTGTTGATACGGAAAATGACTTGCGTGCAGAAATGCTTAGCACGATGGGTGAGATGGGATTGCCTATCGAAAAACATCATCATGAGGTTGCCCAGTCTCAACACGAATTGGGAGTGGCTTTTGCCACCCTAGTACGTTCCGCTGATTTTATGCAGATCTATAAATACTGCGTTCATAATGTTGCAAATTCATATGGCAAAACTGCAACATTCATGCCAAAACCAATTTATGGTGATAATGGCACTGGTATGCATGTCCATCAATCTATCTGGAAAAACAACACTCCAAATTTTGCAGGAAATGGCTATGCCGACCTTTCAGATCAAGCCCTGTATTATATTGGTGGAATTATTAAACATGCAAAAGCGTTAAACGCTTTTACAAATCCATCCACCAATTCATACAAAAGATTGATTCCAGGATTTGAGGCTCCTGTCTTGTTAGCCTATTCGGCTCGCAACCGTTCCGCCTCCTGTCGCATTCCATATGTGACCAGTCCTAAAGCAAAACGTGTTGAAATCCGTTTCCCCGATCCAACAGCAAACCCGTATCTCGCATTTGCGGCAATGCTAATGGCTGGAATTGACGGCATCAAAAACAAAATTCATCCTGGTGATGCAATGGACAAGGATCTTTACGATCTACCTCCTGAAGAACTTAAAGAAATTCCAACCGTATGTGGCTCTTTACGTGAAGCATTGGAAGCTCTTGCAGCTGATCATGATTTCCTATTGGCGGGAAATGTATTTACTCAGGACCAGATTGACAGTTATTGCAAAATCAAATGGGAAGAAGTATATCGCTTCGAACACACGCCTCACCCTGTCGAATTTGATATGTATTACTCAGTCTAAAATTTAAATAAATATCCTTGCTGATCTTTAATCAGTCATTCCTACAGCAAGGATATAAAAAAAACGAACTATTAAATTTTTAAATGTCAATTAAAAAATTATTATTTTAAAAATTTAAATAAAATCACAATTTAAAAATAATAACTGATTCTATCAATTTTTGTAATTTTATTACCAATTAGAGCCCTAAAACTGTTCAATTATAAATTGAATCAAATAAATATCACAAAAAATTGATTTTTTTATCAAAAAACTTAACAAAAATCATTTTTTACACTAGCATTATTAATGTTCACATATTATTTATCATATAATGAATTTAAATCATTTAAATAATTCTAAAAAGGTGTATAAAATATGAAATTTTTACTTGATACAGCTGATGTAGAAGACATTAAAAGAATTTGTGCGATGGTACCTGTTGATGGTGTTACAACCAATCCCGGTATTGTTGCAGCAAGTGGCAAGTCCGTTTTCGATTTGTTACCAGCCATCCGTGATGCAATGGGTGGAAAGGGAATGTTGCTTGCTCAAGTTATCTCTCCAACTGTAGAAGGTATGATCAAAGACGCTCATACACTGACCTCTCGTGTAGAAAACCTTATTGTTAAGGTTCCTGTAACCCCTAACGGTCTGGTTGCCATCAAAGAATTAACCAAGGAAGGCATCCCAACCCTGGGAACTTCAATCTATGGTGCCGCTCAAGGATTTATGGCGGCTTTGGCAGGTGCCAAATATCTTTCCCCTTATGTCAGCAGAATTGATGCACAAGGTGGAAATGGCCCCGAAACCGTTAAAGAATTGCAAAACTTGATTTCCCAACACAAACCAGATGTTGAAATCGTTAATGCAAGCTTCAAAAGCCCCCGTCAGGCATTAGAATGCATGATGATCGGATCTGCTGGTATTACCCTGCCACCAAGCATTTTTGATCTTTTCATTGCTGATCCAGCAGTTCTTGCCGCTGTAACTGAATTTGGCAACCAATGGTTCAAGGCTTTTAACCGTCACACACTTGACTAGTACAAATAACTTTCTATTTCATTGATCTGGCACAATTTTCATTTATAAGGCACTTTATTGAGTGCCTTATATCATTATTATAGCTCTCTATATAATTTCATTCCTGTCAGATCTTTTATTTGTCTTTCAAGAATTTCATTATATCGATTCAGAACATCATCCTCATTTACAATACCCATTATTTCATAATTGTCGGTTCCACGCACAACAATTAGCCATGGGCATTCATGTATGTCATCAAAACCATCCATCATTTCTTTGATATTCATACCCGGGGTCAAAACCCGATTTTTTCTGATTGCAAGTTCCCCGATTTGTTCTTGATAATGAACTAAATTCTCAAATATATCTTTTAATTCGACCAATCCTGCATATTCATTCTCCTCATTCTTTAATATTAATAACTCTTTATGATGAAATTGCAGCGAATGTATAACCTGATTAAGAGGTAAATTATAATCAAGCGTAAAATCAACAGGTTTCATCAATGTCTGTGCGGTCGTTCTCGTCAATCCACTGATATCCAAAGCTGAGCGAATTTTTTTTCCACTTAAATGGAAACGCCAGGTTGCAAAGGAATATCCAAATATTTTTCTCACTGTAACGATAGCCACAATAACAGCTAAAATAATCACACTTGTCATAGAATAACTTTGCGTCATATCAAGAGATAAAAACATCATGCTTAAGGGACCGCCAATAATACTCGCCGACATGACCGCCATCCCTATTGCCGCATATACAAGAGGGGAAAATGTATGAATCCCTAGATATAATACAATATTGCCATAGACAATTCCCGCTGTTCCACCAAGCATCATTGAAGCAAAAAACAATCCTCCCCTAAATCCCACTCCCAGGGAAACAGATGAGGCGATTGCCTTTAAAAACAAAATAAAAACTGCCAATTTAAAGGCAATACCATGATCCAAGACAACCCAGAGAAAACCATGACCAGATCCCAATACAGCAGGGGTCAGGATACCCATCCCTCCCACCATCAGGGCTCCAGCAACCAGTCCATAAATTTTCGGAATTCTCAACTGATTTATATAAATTTCAATACGTGTCGCACCATACATGACCATAATGGCAATGATTGCGCAAATCAGTGAAAAAATACATACAATTCCATAATCAATATAATGGATAGAATCCGGAACAATATGAAAAACGGGTCCTGCACCACCCAAACAATGAATCATTATATATCCAGACATTGCAGCAATCATGATATAGGGGAAATTTATAAAATTATATGAGGCTAAAACAATTTCAAATCCATAAAAAGCCCCTCCTAAAATCGAGTTGAAGGCTGCACCGATGGCTCCTGCCGCTCCACAGCCAACAAGTATTCTCAATTTATTCTGTCTAATTTTAAAGAAGCGTCCGATTTTGGATGCTGCTGCGGCACTAACCTGTGTATAGGCAGATTCCAATCCCAAGGAAATACCGAACCCATTGGACAAAAGGGTCTGCAGCGTTAAATAAAAACTGTCTTTGACAGAAAGCTTACCACCGTATAATGCATTTGCTTCAATTATATCTGCAATTTTTGCACTGAAAAATTGACCCATATAATAACGGACAAGGAATAAACCTATCGCTCCGATCAGGGGAATACATATACAATACCATGGATTAACGTAACTTAATCCCGACAAATGACCATTTCCATCCAAATGAAATAAGAATTTGTGGAGAGTAAGGGACATAATATTTAATAGCTGAACTGAAATTGCCCCAATGAGTCCACTGCAAAACGCAAGAATAAAAAAATATACATTTTGCTTGAATATTAATCGCTTAACTTGTTTTAAATATGGGTTATTTGCGTTAATCATCATTATTTGTCATTTAAAGGAAAATTTTTTATTATACGAATATATTATAATGAACGAACAGTTGATTTTTATTTATAACTATTTTCATCTTGATCATTCATGCCTAGTATAATTATAGATATACATCTTGTATTGATGATTGATCCATTTTTTAATCGGCCATATTTCATGAAGAATTAATTTCATATGACACAAACGCCAAAACGATATGTTAAATATTTCATTTTTTTCATCTGCTTTCCTTTTTTATTTGCATGTGCATCCAAAAAACAGCAATCAATTCTCGAGCATGTCCAAAATGAATATAAAAACATAGTTAACTTGAATGAGCGTTATATGCACAATTTTTATGGTAAAGCCGATCCAGCCTCATTTGAACGGCTCAAACGGTATCGTTATGAGGCTTATCAATCTATAATAAACCTTCGATCAAGATATGACAAAACAAAGCCCCTACCCCAAGCCGAAATTCAAGAATCAAAAAAAAGGCTTGATATCTATCGATCATATCTCAATGCATTGGGCGCCACTTCTGCAACAAAAGATAATTTACTTGGGTTTTAAAGTATCAAGAGCGGCTTGTAATATATAACTCGCAGCCATTTTATCTACAATTTCATCCCTTTTTTTCCTGCTTAAATCCGCTTCATCAATCAAAAAGCGGTTAACTGCGCTGGAAGACAACCGTTCATCCCACAGACAGGCCGGAAGACCACTCATATTAGAAACAGCCATAATCCAATCTTTAGCTGCTTGTGCTGCAGGCCCAAAGTCACCATCCAGCGACAAAGGTAATCCGCAAACAAGACCCCCAACTTCTTCTTTTATAGATAATTCTTTCAAGTACTGAGCAAAAACTGATAGTTTCCCTCTTTTTACAACAGAAAAAGGGGAAGCAAGCATCAGGGTTATATCGGATAAGGCTAACCCAATTTGTTTTTTACCAGGATCTATTCCCAATAAACGATAATGTCTGGGTAAACCGGCCACTAAATCAGATAAACTGTTATAAAGCATGTAATCAATATGTTAGAGAAATATAAGGGTGAATTGAAAAGATAAATCTACAGAGTTTCATCTATCTTTTCCAATGTAAATTACATTTTATTATAAAATATTCCTTTTTATGGTCAAATAAACTGTAATTACTCCTCATTCATGAAAGCATTAATATATGTCCATTTCTCTTCCCTCTATGATGCAAGCGGTAACCTTTGATCAACCGGGTAATCCAGACGTTTTGAAATTATCCAGTATTCCCATTCCCGTACCAAGAAGAAATGAAGTTTTAATAAAGGTTGAAGCTGCCGGTATCAATCGTCCTGACATCGTTCAAAGACAGGGCAATTATCCGCCTCCCAAAAATGCAAATCCACATTTGGGTTTAGAAATAGCAGGAGAAATTGTTTCATCCCCATCAAATTCCCATTTTTCCATCGGAGACAAAGTTTGTGCATTAACAAATGGTGGTGGATATGCACAATACTGTTCTGTCCCCTACGTACAGTGTCTTCCATGGCCCAAACAATATAACGCTATAAAAGCGGCGGCTTTACCTGAAACTTTTTTTACAGTTTGGACAAACCTTTTTGCAATCGGCAATCTGAAACCGAATGATTCCCTTCTGATCCATGGCGGCAGTGGCGGAATAGGCACTACCGCAATTCAATTGGCCAAAGCTTTTGGAGCAACCATTTATACGACTGTTGGCACTGAAGAGAAAGGGAGTTTTTGTAAAAAATTGGGCGCAACTGACTTTATAAATTATAAAAAAGATAATTTTTATGAAAAAATAAAATCGCTTACGAATAAACAAGGTGTTAATCTGATTTTAGATATTATGGGCGCTTCTTATTTCAGTGATAATATTAAATCTCTCAGTGAAGAAGGACGTTTGGTTATCATATCATTCCAAGGAGGTATAAAGGCGGAAAATGTGAATCTGGGATTGATCGCCATGAAGCGTGTTACTGTTACAGGCAGCACTTTAAGACCTCGTGATACAAAATTTAAGGGAAAAATCGCACGCGCTTTACATAAACATGTATGGCCACTTTTAGATACCGGAATTATTGAACCTCAAGTTTTCAAGATTTTTCCATTTGAACAAGTCAGAAAGGCGCATCAATTGATGGAAAGCAATAAGCATATCGGAAAAATTGTTCTGGATCTATCACAATTTTCTGATTAATTTTATAATGTTAAAGGGTTACGTTTATTCAAAGGTTTTGATTGCTCAACAGCTCGCCATAAATACCATGCCCCGATTGTCCTGAATGGACTCCATATCCTGGTGGCAATTTCCAGTTGTTTGGGTTTAGGCTGCAGTGCAAGATTTTTACAAATACGCCAGCCTTCCCTAATTCCAAAATCATCTTTTGGCATGATATCCATACGACCAAGTGTAAAAATTAAAAACATTTCAACCGTCCAGCGTCCAATTCCCGGCAGAACGGTTATACGGTCAATAAGATCTTGATCTGATAAAGTTAAAGCCTCTTCATAGCTTGGAACAATACCATCTAGGGTAGCCATGGCCAGAGCGTATAGGGAATCGATCTTGCGGAATGAAAAGCCGCAATCTCGTAATTGATCCGGGCTTAATTTTAACAAAGCTCCAGGATCTGGCAAAGCTCCTGAATTAGCCAATTTCAACCTGTTTAAAATAGCATTCGCTGCATTTGCGTGCAATTGCTGCCCCGCTATGGCCTGTAATAAGGCATCATAAGGCGTTTTCCTATCGATTTTCAATCGACAGGGTCCTTCTTTATCAATAATTTTTGCCAGATCTTGATCTGTTTTTTCAAGAAACCGCATTCCCTGTTCAATGTCAGATGATGATTTGATCATTAAAATAGTCATTATCTCATATCCAGTTTAATGACACGATAATATATAGAAATAATATTAATTATTATTTTAATCGAAGATTTATTCTTTTTTAGATTACATTATGTTAAATAGATAAGGTTTTAGTCAATAAACATTCCATCCGAAGAAAATTACAGTCGAATGAACATTGGTAGACACCCTTCCCCAATATCTGGCAGACGAAAAGGCAAACGTCATTTATATTGGAATTTGGTTCAAAAATCAGATCGATCAGTAATTCATCATCAATCGGTATGCCATTTAAAACCTTCCCTGCTGGATCGCCCTAAAAATTATAACCATTTATTGAAAGGCTTCAAACTTCTTCGCAAAGAACCTTTCAATAGCAATTTTAGACTTTTTGATAATATTGACAATAAACTTGAGAAAATTATAACAGGTCGATTTTTACACTATTCAATAGATAAAAATACCTGTCTTCATGTTCCTGACCAATCAAAAAAACATCCTTTTTTTTTATATTTTACCACTTCCCTTTTTTTTCATGGAATTATTGTAATTCTTATTTTTGTGGGAAGCCTCTATATAAATCACAAAAATACCAATCCATATGGAAATAGTAGTCAGGGTAAACCAGTAGATGTCGTTTTTCTACCTCGATCAACAGGACAATCAGGATTAAAAGGTGAAGGATATAATGGGGAACCGGCCCCAAGCAAGGCGATTTCTCCCCCTCCCATTCCTGATTCGCTTCCTGTACCTCCAAAAATAGCCTCAGTTCCAAAACCAGATGAAAACCCATCTGAAAACAGAATAACAGTTCCACAACCCGATGCGGAACCAATACCATCCAAAAAAGAAAAATCAAGACACAAAAACAGGAAAATCAATTTAAATCAAGAACATAAATATTTTTATAAAAATATTCCTCCACGGATCAAAAGAAAAACTGCTCATCCCGTAAGATCTCAATCGCCTTTTGAAAACCTGACAAACCTGGATTTTAATGAAAATCCAAACGCTTCTCATCGCAGAATGGCAAAAATAAGACCCCAGGGGTCACGTTCAGCCATTAATATGTCCACTGGTCCTCTAGTCAAAAATGGTAAAATCAATACTCCATATGCAGATAAATTTACCATTAAAGGGGTAAGTTCCGATTACAGTGATTTAATTGCAGCCTGGATCCAACAACATATGTATTATCCACCTGATGCTATTCGTAAAGGAGAAGATGGCAGTCCTTCCGTTCATGTCGTTATCAGCCGGGATGGACAGGTTCTCTCGATAAATCTCACCAACTCCTCAGGTTCTGACGCTCTGGATGCGGCAATCCTTGGAATGTTCAGAAATGCACAACTACCCAAAATCCCTCCGGATCTTCCAGATCATTTTGATATGGATTTAAAGATCAATTATATTTTATTGCGACAATGAGTTGTATTCTGCTTTATTTTATATCAGGCAAAAAAGTGTCCAGTTCACCCTGGAAACGAATGGGAAACGTACGTTTTGCCAATCCCGTTACATCATCTGTTTCAATGAATAATCCGCAAATAGTGGCTGATCCTTCAGCTGGCTGAAAACGATATCCAGGCATTTTTGTAACAAAACGGTTAATGGCCGCTTCTTTCTGCATACCGATGACACTGTTATAATCCCCACACATACCCGCATCCGTTTGATAAGCAGTACCCAACGGCAAAATCCGATAATCAGCGGTAGGAACATGCGTATGCGTTCCTATAACCGCAGAAACTTTTCCATCCAGATAATATCCAAGAGACATTTTCTCACTTGAAGCCTCGGCATGTATATCTATCAATACGGCATCTACTGTTTCACCCAACCGATAGGATATCAAAAGAGTTTCAATCATTTTAAAAGGATCATCAAGCGGATCCATATATAGACGACCCATTGCATTGATAACCAATATTTTTTTTTCATCCTTTGTAAAGGAGATATGATAACCCTGCCCCGGAGTCCCAGTGGGATAGTTAATAGGTCTGACTATACGTGGATCCTGTGCGATATAGGCAATCAGGTCTTTACGATCCCAACTGTGATTACCCAAGGTAATAACATCGACACCCGCCCTGAAAAGATCCTGTGCGATAATAGGAGACAACCCAAATCCGTGACTTGCATTTTCTGCATTTACAATAACCTGATCCAAACTTAGTTTAGATCTTAACATGGGCAATTCTTTTATAACGGCTTCTCGACCGCTACGACCTACTATATCCCCTAGAAAAGCAATACGCACCTTTAATCCTTCTGACTGTGAATAATTTCTGTTTCAGTAATGATCGTTTGTAAAGAACAATCAAATTTTTCAACCGGTACGGTTGATACCTCTTGATAGGAAAAAGCAATACCAGCGGTTTTAACCGTCGGATAAACAGCCAATGTTCTATCATAATACCCTCCACCATAACCCAATCGGTTACCCTTCCGGTCAAATGCCAGTAAGGGTAGCATAATTATCTGGGGGTGCATGATTTCCGTATCTGGATATAAGGTTTTATACCGTCCAGGCCTCAACTGCACTTCCGGATACCATAAGTGAAACTGCAAGGCCAATCCCACCGGTGGCGTTTCGGGTAATAGAATACGATATCCCTGCCGATATAATTCATGCAAACTATCCCGTATGTCCGCTTCAAATTCAAGAGGCCAAAAAAACGCAATTTTCTGACTACGAAAATGTTTTTTATGAATATACTGAACAATATTTCGATTTAACTGTTTATTTTTTTTTTGCTGTAAAATTTGATTTTCAATTCTCAATTGCCGCATTTTTTGTCGCAGCATTTTTTTTTGATTTGAAATATTTTGCATCTATGTCTTTTAATAAAAATAAAGAAGCCGCCATAGCCGTCGAACTGTCAGCTCTTCCGGACCTGCAAATACAGGTGGGTGCCAGAATAACGAAACCACGATTACGTCAGCGCCAGCTCCCTTGGAAGAAATTATCGGCCCAGGAGATGAACTTTCTAACGAACCAGGCAGCCTCCATTATATATTTAGGCTATTTCAATCCTGTCTGCAATAGTCTCCGCCCGTTCGGAGAAATATTTTAATTGTTCTTGCAATTCACGGTTCTTGTTTCTTAAAACCTCAATCTCATGCTCATTTTGTTTTTTTTCCAATGCATTCAATTGATTAGTTATGTCATGAAGCTTATCCGCCATAATCAGGCTTGCCAGAGCCAACAAGCGTCCCTCACCACTCTGGCCCCCTATCTTTCGTATCATATCTATATGTTGTTCAACAATATTGGCCATTGCCTGTAAATGACCTTCCTGCCCGTCCTCACATCCAACTGTATAATTAAAACCATTAATGGAAATTGTTACTTGCGCCATTCTTTCATCTCTAACGATCTTGTTAATTTTATTTTCCAACTAATCCACTTTTAATAATACATCTTTTACCTGGGTAATTAAAATGTCTAAATTTGCTAAAATTTTATCTGCATTTTTATTTGAAATTATAGAATCAGGTGAAGATAATTTTTTGTCTAAAAAAAATTCTATTTTATCAAAGGCCTTTTCAAGCTTTTTATCTGATGAATCCTGATTATTTCCCTCTTCAGAATTGTTTATGGACAATATATTTATTTTTTCTGAATTGTTTTTATTATCAGATTCAATTGTACTAATGACTTCATGCGTTTCCATGTTATTACACCTTATATGATATCCAAATAATAAAAACCTTTTTATTTTTTAAAGGTAATTATCGATTAAATACTTAAAAAAAGACACTTATCCAAAATGCAAGCCCATAAATTCACTTTTATATCACAAAAAAATATAATTTTCTCATTTAATAAATACACTACTGATACAAATGCATACTTTTTTACCGTCAATCATTTATCCCAATTTTACTTTATTAATTCACATATTAAAAAAAATTACTGCCCTATAACTTTCATCTCTCCCCAGAATGCTGTTGCTTATATGGGTGTACGCTGGTGGATGCAACTTATAAAATTTGGCAAACAACTTTTTTCAAATCCAATTGATGATGCACTCGATTGCTACGATAATGCCGGATTGGCATTGGCGGCTTTGAGACTTGGCCAAAAAAAAATACTCTTTAATTCAAAATCAAAACAGTTTAACCTCCTCAAAAATCGTGCGGACTCACTTCAAGCGATTATTTTAACCAAACGTTCAGAAAGTTTTGACTTGACCGAATTAAGATTCTCTTACTTCTAAGTAATGACTATTTCATATTACAAAAAATCACATAAACTTAATTTTACTATCCTTTCTGGAAAAGAATATTATAATTTTTCACTTCTCTAATGATTTGTTTTTAGGTTTAACAATGAAACTAACCCCTCAAATTAAACATATTCTTAATAATTACGAAAGTGATAGCCCGGTAACAAAACGTAATCTTGCACGGTTGTTAATGCACGGTAAACTATCGGGAACAGGCAAACTTATTATTCTCCCTGTTGATCAAGGGGTAGAACATGGACCAGCAAGATCATTCGCTGTCAATCCAGCGGCCTATGATCCTCATTATCATTATGAACTTGCCATTGACGCAGAATTGAACGCTTATGCTGCTCCATTGGGAGCGTTGGAATGTGGGGCCGGCATCTATGCCCATCAAATTCCAACCATTCTTAAACTTAACAATGCAAATTGCCTGAACAATGCAAAAAATCAGGGAATAACAGGTTCAGTTAAGGAAGCTCTCCGTTTAGGTTGTGTCGGTATCGGATATACAATATATCCCGCAAGTGACTATTTTTATGATCAGATGAGAAATCTTCAGGAAATTATTGAGGAAGCAAAATCTGTTGGATTAATATCAGTCATTTGGAGTTATCCACGCGGCCCCTCACTGGATAAAGATGGTGAAACCGCCATTGATGTCTGTGCCTATGCCGCACATATTGCCGCTCAAATGGGTGCCCATATTATTAAAATTAAGCCACCCACGGCTCATCTACATTTGCCTGAAGCCAAAAAAGTGTATGAAAAAGAAAAAATTGACATTTCCAGTTTAACCAAACGCACTGAACATATCATGCAATCCGCTTTTGCCGGACGTCGATTGGTTATTTTTTCAGGCGGAACCCATACCTCGGAAAAAAATCTTTTAGAAACATATCAATCACTAAAAGATGGCGGTGCAAACGGAGCTATAATTGGACGTAATGTCTTTCAGCGCCCACGTCATGAAGCCTTAGAAATTTTAAATAAACTTGTTGATATCTTTAAAAAATAATAACTATAGTTTGCATATAATATAAAGGCGTTTTATTACATAATTAAAACGCTTTTTTTTAATTAATAATTTATTATTCCTTCATTATAGTATCTTCAATAAAAAATTTGGGACGCTTTTTTACTTCCATATAAATTTTTCCGATATATTCACCTATAATTCCCAAAGAAAAAAGTTGCATTCCACCTAAAAAAAAGATTGATATAAGAACAGAAGCCCAACCCTGAACAACATAGCCCATCATTTTTTCAGTCAATATATAGCCAATTGCAATTAGTGAAATAAAACAAGTTACAAATCCAATAAAACAAATTATTCTCAACGGTATTATTGAAAAAGAGGTAATCCCTTCTAGTGCAAGTCCCAACATCTTCTTCAATGGATATTTTGATTCACCCGCCAGACGTTCACTTCTTGTGTAATAGACCCTGGCTTGTTTGTAACCAAGTAAAGGTATCAAACCACGTATATATATATTACGTTCTTTGAATTTCAGCAGACTCTGCAAAGCACGATAACTTAACAGACGATAATCCGCATGGTTGGCAATTTGTTCAACCCCCATTTTTTCCATTAATTGATAAAATAAAATTGCGGTTCCTCTTTTGAATACAGTATCCGTGGAACGATCCTTTCTGACGCCATAAACAATTTCAAATCCCTGTTTATATTTTTCAACCATTTTATCTATACATTGTATATCATCCTGCAAATCTGCATCGATACTGATACATATGTCCGTATCAACCGAAGATAAACCCGCTATCAGTGCAACTTGATGCCCACAATTTCTGGATAATTTTATTCCTCTTACACAGGATAATTCACGTGAAGCCAGTATAATTTGCTGCCAACTATCATCTTCACTTCCATCATCAATAAAAAGAATATAGCTATTTTCCCTGATTTTTTTTTCTTCAACCAGGCAATTGAGAAAGTTTTTTAAAATATTTAAACTATGTTTAAATATCTCCGATTCGTTATAACAAGGCACGATCAGAGCTAATGAGGGAATTGTTTCTTTGTCCATATTTCACCCCGCTTTATAAAAATCCCTTTTATCTTCCATTCTCATACAATAACATCAATGTATTATTTATTTCATGACCCAGAATTTATTAATAAAAAAACTATTCAAAGTATAAACGACCATTCCAATCAATTGGGCAAAATAGGCTTTTAAATTAGAAGAGATCAAAATAAAATCTAAGAATATTTTCATCCCTAAGAGG
>NZ_JAXOQA010000041.1:0-17287 GCF_047307945.1 Commensalibacter sp. A3DC
TGTTACAATTCAAAAAAGAATAAAAATTTTTAATGATATTTTAATATATTCGAGACTCAAAAATGCTAACTAATTTTTTTATATGATTGATTATTAAATTTTTTACATATTTATCAATAATATATATGTATTATTCACATATTATTTTTGTTTAGGATTATTTACGTTTTCAAAACGTCATGAATTTATTAAATTTATACAGAATTTGTCCGATTTACCTATATAAATTTAAGTTGAATTTTAATTCTGAATAAAATCAGTATCTTAAAAATAATTATTATGTTAATAATTTCATTAATTACATCATAATTATAATTGTGGTAAAATTATAATTATATATTGAAAATTGGTTTCATATTGCTTAAGTGAAATATTAAACAATTGGAAAGATTGATTTAGATTATTTAATTTTTTATTTTATAGGGATAAAACTGTTATGGCTGGTAATAATATTATTTCAAGTGATACGGATTTTAGGCATTTTGTTATTCAGAATGATTATCCAATATTATCTGGTGGAGAATGGACCGCAAAACTAGCTGATGACGGGAGTACTGTCTATGTAAGCGGTGCTACCAGGGTCAAGGGACCAGTAAACATGATTCATGGCACATTGAATATTGAAAGTGGTGCTGTCGTAAGCGGGTTAAATGAAATAGCGAATGTGAGTGGATTTGGCGGACGGGCTAATCCATTAATTAATGTTATGTCAGGTGGTGTGATTAAAGATTCCAATCTTATAAATGGTGATATTCATATTTATAATGGCGGTATCTCATCCGATAACTCTATGGTATCAGAAAAAGTGACGATAGATAATGGCGGAATTTCCGATAATGATACCTTCTACAATCCAGGTGATACAGCAGAAAGTGGCGGTACATTAATTAATCCCAATTTGACGGGGGGATCAAGTTCTTTCAGAACTGCGGCAAACAGGTCGGACATTTACTACGCGTCAGGTGCCGTGATGACCGATCATCATATGCCTGATATTACCTCCATTAATTCAGGCACTAAAAATGTTAGATTACATATAGCAAGTGGGGCTGTATATAATGAACCTGAAAACTATGTCCCGCCTGATTTTACAAATTATCCGATAGAAAATGACTATCCTCTGTTAACAGGTGGCAACTGGATCGCGGATGTGGATGAAGAAGGTAAAACCTATTTTCAACGGGATGGACAGCCCAACTCCGAAAGGATTTATGGTCCAGTAGATATGATTCATGGCATATTGACTATTCATAGCGGGGCAGTCGTGGATGGTCTCTATCAATTAGCTAATGTGAGTGGATTTTCTGGAGATGCAAATCCAACTATAAATATTCAGTCGGGTGGTAAACTGACAAATTCCACGGTTTTTAATGGTTATCTTAATATATCCAGTGGGGGAATTTCACAACACAATAAATATATATCAGAAGTATCCAAAATTGAAAATGGTGGAATATCTGATGATGATACTTTTTATAATCCTACCACAAGTAAGGATGTTAAAGATGAATATTATAAAAGCGGAGGTATATTAAGAAATCCCAATTTGAAGGGGGGATCAAGCTCTTTTCGTACAACAGATGGTGCAGGTCAATATACTATAGCAAATGGCGCAGGGTTTGTTAATCCTCATATTGATAATTCAGCAAATGCAAATGGAACAGATATAACATTACCCATTAAAGGTGATGAAACATATCCATGCTTTTTAGCCGGAACTTTAATCAAAACTGATAGGGGTGATATCGCGGTTGAAAATCTTGTGGTGAATGACAGGGTTTATATTCACACAGAAAACGGGTTGCAATTACAGCCCATAACCTCCATAGTCAGTGATACACATTTTGTTAACACGCATTTGCCCGATGATGAGGGTGGATATCCTGTCTGTATTCTGAAAGATGCCATTTCCGAGAATATTCCATATCAAGATACTTATGTAACACCTGAACATTGCCTGTTTATTGATGGTAAATTTATACCCGTGCGTATGTTGGTCAATAATCATTCCATTTTTTACGATCATTCACAAAAAATGTACAGATACTATCATATTGAAACAGGAGAACATTCTGTCATCACGGCGAATGGGATGCTTACTGAAAGTTATTTGAATACCAGGGACACCATCAAGGATGTTGAAAATAATGTTATCCGGTTGCCTAAAAATTGGGTAAACGATGCCGCGGCTCCATTAAACGTTGATCGTGATAGTGTGGAAAAAGTATATAATTCCCTCTTGGATCAGGCTTTGGCCAAACATATTGATAGAAAAGGCAGAAAACTCCTAATTACAAATGATCATGATATTTGCCTTATAGCCGATAATGGCAATGTGATCGAAAAGCGAATTGATAATGGAAAAGTAACCTTCGTTATTCCAAAAAATACCAAGAATGTCCGGATTGTTTCCCGTGCAAGCCGACCAAGTGATGTTATTGGTCCATTTGTTGATGATAGACGCTATCTCGGTCTATTGATCAAGAATATCAAGCTTTTCAATAAAAATAAGAGTTTTGATATTGATGTTCATCTCAGTGAAGAAAATCTTGATGGATGGCATAAACTGGACAGTGATTCAGTCAGATGGACAAATGGCAATGCCTTTTTACCTTTGGAGGATTATTGCAAAGACGATAAATGTGTTCTCGTTCTGGAAATCGTTTCTGCAGGTCCCTATGTTCTTGAGGAAAATGAAGAACACAGAAAAGCGGTACAACAGTAAAATCGGATTTACATGACGTCTGCATCATCAAAGGATAAAAAATCCTATGTAAATGTGACACCTGTACCTACTCAGTCAGCACCCAAAGAAATCCGATACGATTTCAATTTGGGTGCCAGAGTAATGCTTCCCAAAAGAGAAAAGGGATTATGGAAAGTTACATTGCAAGATCTTGATACCGGCAATATCCTGTTCCAAGGTCAAGTCGCTGGGGGAACGGTCAGTTCCTCCAAACGTTTTTATGTCAATTTTAAAATTACTGTGGAGGAAATAGAAAATAATGTAACCAGACATTTGTTCAATCATCAACTTGATCTAAAAGATAAAAAGGTTGTCATTCAATGTCCGGTTGGAACAATCGGTGATACTTTTGCCTGGTTACCCTACGCCATTGAATTCAAGAAAAAACATTCGTGTAAGCTGCACTGTATAATTGATGAAAAATTTATTGATCTTTTAAAAAGATCATATCCAGAAATCAATTTTACAACAATGAAAAAGGCCGAGGAAAATAACATATTTTCTGATAGTTATGCCTGTTATTATTTTGGTCTGTTTTTCAAGGATGAGCAAAATTTATATCAGCCATGTGATTTCAGGTTGGTGGGGTTGCATAAAACAGCAGCTTACATTTTGGGGTTGTCGACAGAAAAAGATGAGAAACTAACCCTTAGATTACCTGATGAATCCAGGCCTATCAAAGAAAAATATGTATGTATTGCCGTTCAAGCAAGCTCTCAATGTAAATATTGGAACAATCCCAAAGGTTGGGAACTTGTTGTTGATTATTTGAAAAGTCAAAACTACAGGGTGATCTGCATTGATCAGAATACCATTTCGGGACATGGTATAATATTTAATTCCATACCTTACAATGCGGAAAATGAAACAGGAAACCGGCCTTTATCAGAACGCGCAAGGTGGTTGAAACATGCCGAATTTTTTGTTGGATTGAGTTCAGGATTGTCCTGGATGGCGTGGACAATGAATATTCCTGTTGTCATGATTTCCGGATTTACCCATCCCATGAACGAATTCTATACGCCTTATCGGATTATAAATTGGCATGTCTGTAATTCCTGCTGGAATGATATGAAATATGAATTCGAACATGATAATTATACGTGGTGTCCACGACATCGTGATACGCCCAGACATTATGAATGTACGAAATCAATAACTTCTACTTTTGTTATTCAAGTCATTCAAAAACTGATTTCAAATATAAATAAAGAATGATTCTACCAGAATATAAATTTATTATCATGGAAGTATAAAAATTCCCTGATAATAAATTTTAAAAACAATTAAATTGTTCCTAATTATATATAATAAATTAATTAAAATATTTCCCTAATATCAATAATAAAAAATTACATAAATATCTTGTTAAATAATTTTTTAACATTACATAAATTTTATTAAGTAATTCACATTTTATATTTTGTAAAATGCTAATAATTGTTTTCTTATTGCAATAAGATGTTAGGTTGTATGTATTTGTTCCCAGATTTCAGATAATCAGGCAATTCTTTTTGAATATACAGGTCTGGTCAAACTTGCATATGAATGCATTGTTATAAACTTTTATGAATAAAATTGATATTTTAATATAAACAGTTGCTATTAATTTTTATTTGCATATAAAATTGATTCCTATTCTCATTTTATGCTCTAACTCATTGATTCGATCACATATTTGATTAAGGAAAGTAATTTATAATGTTTAAGAAATATCTTTTGATAGGTTGTACAATCCTATTTTCAACACCAGCCTTGGCCGTAGAATATCCCATTGGCAAACCACAGATATGTGGAAATATGGAAATTGCTGCAGTCTATCTGCAGCCTATCGAGATGGAGCCTGACGGTATCATGTTGTCAGCGGCAAAATCTGATGTTCATCTTGAAGCGGATATTCATGCAACAGCCAATAATAAAAATGGTTTTCAAGAAGGCAGCTGGATGCCTTATCTACAAGTATCATATGAGTTAACCAAAATTGGTGATGAGAAAAAATTACAAGGTATACTTCATCCAATGGTTGCAAATGATGGACCACATTATGGTGAGAATATCAAACTTCTGGGAGCGGGAAAATATCATTTAAAACTCACGCTTCTTCCACCGGCCAGAGAATCCATGTTTGGTCTTCATGTTGACAAGGAAACGGGTGTTGCACCCTGGTTTGGGGAATGTGTCACACAATATGACTTTACATATGCCGGAACTGGTAAAAAGGGTGGATATTAATATTTAAACCAGCGATTAAATATAAATTATTAAGACGTTCAACATATTTATAAATAAATATTACATCTTAATAATTTGAGATTGTTTATTGATAATCCAATCATTAAAAGCATATTTTCGGATATTCAGAATGAAAAAATTTTATGCTGTTTTGTCATTGTTTTCCATTTGGCCAGTACACGTTTTCGGTGCACCACTTCAAAATTATGATATCACCATCACGGATGGTGTTTTTAAACCCTCATCAATAGAAGTGCCGGCAAACCAGCGTTTTAAAATTACCATTAAAAATACAGGTAAAGTACCGGCTGAATTTGAAAATCTTTCTTTAAGGGTTGAAAAGGTCTTGGGGCCTGATGTGACCTCTTTCGTGGTTATACATCCGCTTAAAACCGGGAAATATCATTTTATCGATGATTTTCACGTCAATATGCCAGGCTTTGACATTATTTCCAAATAGGAGTTTTTATTATGGGTGCGCCTTTGTTTATTGTATGGCGTGAGAGCGTTGAGGCATTACTGGTTATAGGCATTTTATATGCATGGCTGAGAAGGGAAAATCTGGTATCCCTGACAAGACAGCTATGGATTGGGACGGGACTTGGTCTGGCGCTTGCAGGATTATTGGCTGTTGCATTTTGGATCGCCAGCACTTGGTTTGCCGGTGCAGGTGGAGAATGGTTTTTTACCATTATGATGTTTGTCGCGGCATGTTTGATATTGCAAATGGTAATCTGGATGCATCATCATGGTAGAGGTATGAAAAAGCATCTTGAACAGGAGGCAGCCGAAAGTGTACAGAAATCCGGAAGTGGAATAGGGATTCTTCTTTTATCCATGCTGGCAGTCGCAAGAGAGGGATCAGAAACAGTTGTATTTTTGGCAGGTATTGGTGCGGAACAAAAGGGATCTTCATTGGGATTATTTATACTGGGCGGTTTTTTGGGATTAATCTTGGCATTGCTAACATTTTGGTGTTTACAGAAATCATTTAAATTCATTTCATGGAAATGGTTTTTCATTGTCAGCGAATTTCTTTTGCTTCTAATTGGTGGTGGACTTTTTATAAGCGCCATTGATAAAGCCTCTGTCCAGATTGCCGCTTATGATATTCCGGAATGGATTTATAATTTTATGGATAATCCTGTATGGAGTACAGCAGGGTTTATTCCTGACAACAGTACCTTAACAGGTTTGACAGGTTATCATGCGGAACCTTCATTAATGCAAATTTCAGCTCTTGTTATTTACTGGTTCATTGCCATTTTATTGTGCAACGTAACTTTTAAAAAAACTTATTAATACAATAAATAACATTGGAACAAATAATGAGGGTTTTGCTGAAAAAGGCAATTAATCAAACGGGAATTGCTATGCAACGTCATCAAACCATTATTCAGGGAATTAAATGGTTTGTTGTTGCAATTTATTTTTTGCTTCTGATTATTCCCGCTTTAATGCATTTACCCCCAAAACATTCGCATATTTTTAACAATATTGTTTTATTTGCCCAATTTGTTTTTTGGGGGATCTGGTGGCCCTTTGTAATATTGTCAATGTTATTTATAGGACGAATTTGGTGTGGTGTATTTTGTCCAGAGGGAACTTTGACGGAATGGACATCCAAAAATTTCGGACGAAACAAGAAAATCCCCCGTTTACTCAAATGGAGAGGTTGGCCAGCGATTGCTTTTATATTAACCACTTTGTATGGACAACTTATAAGTGTTTATGATTATGCGATACCTGCATTATTGATACTGGGAGGTTCAACAGCAGCAGCAATAGTTATTGGATATCTATATGGAAATGGTAACCGTGTCTGGTGTCGTTATCTGTGCCCGGTTAATGGTGTGTTTAATCTTCTTTCTCGGCTTTCTCCTTTTACTTTTAAGACAGATCAGCAAAAATGGTCAGAATTTCAAGAAAAAGAGCATTCAAATCCGCATTGCCCACCAATGATTAATATTCGACAGCTTCATGGCGTTTCAGCTTGCCATATGTGTGGACGTTGTGCAGGCTATAGAAATGCTGTCAGTTTGCAGACGAGGTCCGTGAATGAAGAAATTCTTGTTTACGGTAATGAACAGCAAAATATTTGGCAGATCAGACTATTGTTATTCGGTATGATTGGCGTTGCTATTGGAGCATTTACGTGGACGGTTTCGCCTTGGTTCGTTTATTTTAAACAATATCTGGCAGAATGGTTGGTTAATCATGAAATATTTTGGCCATTGAATGCAACGGCTCCCTGGTGGATTTTAACGAATTACCCTGCCAACAATGATAGTTTCAATTTGCTGGATGGCTTTTGTGTCAGTTTCTACATTCTTGGATCCGGAATCCTTTATGGCGTGTGGTTAACATTGATCTACAAATTTTTGGCCAGACTTTATCATAAACCTGATTTTTATCTATATTTTTCCCAAGCACTCATACCTTTGGCAGCGGCAGGTCTTTTTCTCGGTCTCAACGCAACAAGTGTCAAATTACTTCAATATGAGGGGATTGTCTTTTGGTGGCTAAAGGATATGCGTGCGATTATTCTGGGGGGTGCCAGTATTTGGAGTTTATACTTGGGCTATAAAATTCTTCGGAAATATAATAAATATTTTTATCAAATGTTTTTATCGTTTACCCTTTATACTGTATCTGTAATACCCGTTGTTGGGGCATGGGTTTTAATGTTTTGGATATGGTAAATAATTGAAAACATTAATAAATGAAAACCCTATCTTTTTTATTCTGTAAATAGGGTCGGTCTTTATTGAACCCCTATTATATAAAATAATAAGGGTTTGTGTTTTATAAATCAAAATTGATATTAATCTATTGTCATTAAAGAGGCATTTCCCCCTGCAGCAGTCGTGTTATTGCTTATGGAGATCTCTTCCATGAGAAGATCTGTATTTTCGAAATTTTCATCTACATCTAGTGCAGAAATAATTCCATTGTCTGAAAATGCCATGTTCTGACGAGCCTCTTCAAATTCGGGAACATCTTTTTCACCCAGAATGATCGTGCAAGGTTGCTCATTCATTGATTTAACCTTTCTGATGTGTAATGACAATTCATGGGGCAATTGTGAATACCATTCTGTGATCTGATCAGGTGCAAAAATCAGGACTGAATTTCCACATTTCAGGGACAAGGAAATTTGTCTCAATAAGATATCTCGTGTTTTAGCGATACATAATACTGTTCCTCGTGGTGAGAGAGAATAAATATTTTTTTCACCTACTGGTCCATTTAATTCAATATTTGAATTTACTATTGTATGGGATAATAGATTTTTTGCTGTAGAAACAAAATTCTTTTGATTGCTTGTCAACCAGTCCAGCCACTGCTGTGCAATAAGGGGTAGAGATTGTTTGGGGAATTCATCGAAAACGGGGCTTTGTTGCAACATCCTTCTTAGAATGAAGGGTGCACCTGCCTTTGGTCCTGTTCCGGAAAGACCTTTTCCTCCAAAAGGTTGTACGCCAACAATCGCCCCAATGATATTACGGTTAATGTATATATTACCGGCATTAATTTTTTTTGTTACATTTTCAATGGTTTCATCAATACGGGAATGAATACCAAACGTTAACCCAAATCCTGCTTGGTTTATCGATTTAATTATATTGTCAATCTGATCTCGTCTAAATCGAACAACATGAAGGACAGGACCAAAAACTTCATCAGGAATATCGGATATCTGATTGATTTCGATTATGGTCGGCATCATAAATGTACCATTTTCTGTTTTTTCAGGTAAAGGTAGGGAGCAGATCTTAAATCCTTTCTTTTTCATATATTCGACATGATTATTTAGACGATTTAATGCATCCTGACTGATTACAGGACCTATGTCGGTTTTGAGAGAAAGAGGATTATCTATAATGAGCTCCTTGGTTGCACCCCGTAACATGGTAATAACCCGATCCGCGCAATCTTCCTGAACGTACAATACCCTTAGGGCAGAGCATCGTTGACCGGCACTGTCAAATGCAGAACTGATGATATCAACAACAACTTGTTCGGCGAGGGCAGAGGAATCAACGATAAGTGCATTTTGTCCGCCTGTTTCAGCCACAAAAGGAATAATGTTGCCTGATGGAGATCTTCTGCTGGCAAGATTTTTAGAAATTTCACGGGCAACTGCTGTTGATCCTGTAAACATTACTCCATGGACTTCCTTATTTGAAATAAGAGATGCCCCAATATTTCCCTTACCGGGTAATAATTGAAGAATTTCTTCCGGTATACCCGCTTCATGCATAATTTGAACTGCCTTAGTGGCAATTAAAGGCGTTTCCTCGGCTGGTTTGGCAATAACAGGATTTCCGGCAGCAAGAGCTGCAGAAATTTGCCCGATAAAAATGGCCAGTGGGAAATTCCATGGGCTGATGCAAACAACGGGTCCACTCAATGGTGCGTGAGTATTATTATTGAAAGTTCTGGCAACTGTTGAACCATAGTATCTGAGAAAGTCAATCGCTTCTCTTACTTCAGCCAGGGCATTGGGAAAAGATTTTCCCGCTTCACGAATAATCAATCCCAATAAAGGATACAATTGCTCTTCCAAAAGATCTGCAGCTTTCAGCAAGGGAACAGCCCTTTTATCAGGATCCAATCCAGCCCAGTCCTTGGCACCCTTTACTGCCGATTTGAACGCACGATCAATTTCCGCTTGTGATGCCTCGATAACTGTCCCTACCTTATCGTTATGATCAGCAGGATTTAAAACATCCAATGGTTTGTTTTTGAACTTAGTTTTTTTTCCTGCAAGAATTGGAAATGCTTCCCAAGATGCTGGAGAATCTTTAAGGGCCTTAGAAAGATCATGTAGGGTAAATTCATTATTGAAATCAATGCCTCTTGAATTCAGTCTTTCCTGACCATAAATGGAGCGTGGTAAACGGATGGCTGGATGAGGACTGCCAACAGGATTTACTTTCAGAGCTTCATCCACAGGGTTTGCAATCAGTTGATCAATTGAAATATCACTGTTGCCAATCTGGTTTACAAATGAAGAATTAGCTCCATTTTCCAATAATCTGCGAACAAGATAAGCAAGCAAAGTTTCATGTGTTCCTACAGGGGCGTATATACGACATGGTCGTGAAAGATCACCCGCTTGTACGATTTTGCTATATAACTGTTCACCCATACCATGGAGACACTGAAATTCATATTGTTCAATATCATAATCTTTTCCTGCAAGTGCATAAATTGTTGCAAGTGTTCGAACATTATGTGTGGCAAACTGTGGAAAAATTGCGTCTCTATTGGACAATAATTTTTTCGCGCATGCAATATAACTAATATCTGTATGAATTTTGCGGGTATAGACAGGAAAATCGGATTGACCTTCAACCTGCGCTTTTTTAATTTCACTGTCCCAATAGGCACCCTTTACCAAACGTACCATCAATCTGCGGTTTGTTCGACGAGCCAGATCAATCAAATAATCCAGGACATAGGGAGCCCTGCGGCCATAAGCTTGGACAACAAAACCAATACCGTTCCAGTTTTTCAGATCTGGGTGATTACATAAGGCTTCCATCAAATCAAGAGAGATTTCAAGGCGTTCACTCTCTTCTGCATCAATATTGATGCCAATATTATATTGGCGTGCAAGACGAACCAAATTCGTTAAAGTCGGAAGGAGTTCTTTCATGACTCGGTCATATTGGGAACGAGAATAACGGGGGTGTAAAGCGGATAATTTAATGGATAATCCAGCACGTTCATAAACCGAGTTTCCATGTGTTGAACGGCCGATTGCATGCAAAGCATTTTCATAATCAACCCTGTAACGTTCCGCATCTTCTTCTGTTATCGCAGCCTCGCCAAGCATATCGTACGAATAACGAAATCCGATATCTTCCATTTTTCTGCTTTGATTTAAAGCCTCTTCCATTGTTTGGCCAAGAACAAATTGTTCACCCATCATGCGCATAGCCCGATCAAGGGCGATACGGATTATGCTTTCACCTTGCCGCTGTACCAATTTTGTAAGGGTTGCTGCAAGATTTTTTTCTTTTACAGGCGTAACGAGTTTTCCTGTCAAAGCAAGTCCCCATGCGGCGGCGTTGGTGAAAATAGGTTTCTTGAAACCTGCATGTGATATCCAGTCACCAGTGCTGATCTTATCCCTGATTAATGCATCACGTGTTTCAGTATCAGGAATGCGTAAAAGAGCTTCGGCAAGGCACATAAGTGCAACGCCTTCTGCGGAAGATAATGAGAACTCCTGAACAAGAGTCTCGACACCCTTCAGGTTACGATGTTCTCTTAAATATTGTGTTAATGATCTTGCATGTTCCGATATCTGTCTGTTCATTTCATCAGATAGGGTAGCTTGTGGAAGTAGGGTTTTGACACATTCCGTTTCTGGAAGCCGTATTGTCGCCGTAATTTTATCTCTTAAAGAGTTCTGAGTGCGTATATTATTGTCAAATTGAGAAAAAACAGACATAAAAATCCTCGAAACTGAAAATATAATATTTAAGATTATGTCGCTTCTTACATAATTTATCCATTGAATAAAACAAATATTATATAAATATGATAATTTTATTATAAATTTTATGTTTATTTATTGAGCTATTGTTTTAATTTAATAATGAAAAAAACAGGATATGAATTATGTTTACGTAATTATGTATTTAACTGCAACGAAATTATTATATTGTAATTTAATCAGCGATTGTTGGTTTTACCTTATGGAAGCAACTGAAAATATTACATATTATTTGAGATATTGATTAAAAGTGACAGCTTAATGAATCGTATATTTGGTGATACGTTATTATTGTATTTTTATAGTAAAAATTGTTTTCGATTCTGTTTGAGAATATGGTGTTCATCAAAAATGGATATTGAATAATTTGTTTAATTTATTTTCAAAAAAAATCATTCCATTAATAGGTTGTTTATTTTTTTCAAGTTGTAATCATTCACAAAAATCAATTTTGTATCACTGGCAAAAAAAACAGCAAATGATCGTTGTTATAACTGATGGATGGTATAGTAATAGGGGAAAGTTATACAAATTTGAATATTTGCATTCAAAATGGCACAAAAAAGGAAATGGTGTTTCTGTATCTCTAGGTAGTCAAGGATTGGCTTGGGGCAGGGGATTGCATCCATTTATCCAAGAAGGTCTGTACAAAAAAGAGGGTGATAAGCGCAGTCCTGTTGGAATATTCAAAATAGGCTTTGCATTTGGTTATAGGAATAATCTTTCTATAAATTATCCTTACCATGTCATGACACAATATGATTACTGTATTGATGATCCTACATCGTCTCAATACAATCAAATTATTGATAAACAAAATTTTTCTTTAAAAGAAAAATTTATTTTGTCTGAACCTATGCGTAGGGATATTCATTTTAAAGGGGACCAACTTTATAAATTAGGTTTTGTCATTGAGCATAATGAGAAGAATATTCCTCATTATGGAAGCTGTATCTTTGCACATTTAAGAAAAAATGCGAATGCGGTGACTTCAGGTTGTACAGCAATGGATGAAAAGGATATGACACAAATTCTTAGATGGCTTAATCCTGATTATCATCCAATTTATGTATTATTACCTAAAGTTGTTTATCATCAGAAACAACAGGTTTGGAATTTGCCATCTATAAAAAATGATTAAGCAGCTTTGCGAAAAATTGGAAATGCGCCCTGCTGGATTCGAACCAGCGGCCCACAGCTTAGAAGGCTGTTGCTCTATCCAGCTGAGCTAAGGGCGCAAAAAATAATTTCAGTGAGTCCAGTTCATTTTCCGATTGTTGTGAAAATTATCTTCATAATTTTTGACAACATAATGATGACTACCTGGTTCTTCCAAATCATAAGCAATTGAATTTTTTTCTGCATATTGAATTGCTTGATCTTTTGTAGGGAAACTGAGTTTTACTTCAGTTTGTGTCTCACTACATCCTACCCATCCAGTTAGGGAATCGTGTGATCGAGGGGAGGATTGTCCATAATCAAGAATCCATCTATGACTGCGAATTTTACCAGATTGTGTAGCCTTTTGAGGGCATTTATAAATTCGCGCCCGTGTCATGAAAACCTCTTTTGCTTATTAAAAAATACCCAAGGATTTTAACCCAAGGTCTTTATTAATGGTCGGGGAGCCCGGATTCGAACCGGGGGCCTCTTGTACCCAAAACAAGCGCGCTAGCCAGGCTGCGCCACACCCCGAATGGCCCTATAGCTATCCTGTTCTGCGCTATAAGGCAAGTTATTTTTTTATAAAATATGCTTTTTTTTATTTTTTTTGGGATTTGATAAGAGGGGGTGCAAAGGCGGGGGCCATATCCCATGGGAACAGGATCCACATATCCTGTTGAACTTCCATGATAAATTGGTCAGTATATTCCTTGCCGGCAGGTTTGGCATAAAGGCAGGCAAAATAAGCTTTTGGTAACAACTTACGAATAGCTTTGGCAGTAATTCCCGAATCAACAAGGTCGTCAATAATTAGAAAACCATTACCATCTTCGGTAATGGAGGGATTTTTAATGATATTTAATTCACCTCTTTTTTCTTCATCATAAGTGACAACTGATATTGTATCAATCAAACGAAGTTCCAATTCACGTGCAATAATTCCCGCGGGAATTAACCCGCCACGTGTTATCGCGATAATTCCTCTGAAATTAAAATTGCTCAAGCGTTCAGATAATATACGGGCATCTTTGTGTAATTGATCCCAGGAAACGGTCATATATTTGGTAGCCATTAAAATAAAGAACCTCCATTTGGAATTGAGTAATCTGGCTGAATAGGAATGTAATAACTTTTGGAATCAGGCATACAAAGCACTATCGTGTCGAATGCAGTTGATCCCTGATGGTTGAAAGGTAAATTAATAATGGCACAAACATGTTTTTCCAAGAGGGATTCTGGCAAAAGAGTGGGTTAATTAAGTAAAAAAAGTATTTTTGGAACCAATGACTGAATCAGAATCAATTTTTAAAGGAAAACTTCCCTGCTTATTGCTAGGAGTTACCCTTTAGATTGAACCTGCCCTGAAGTTTGATTTATCACTCATAAAGAATCCATGGTAAAACGGTAAAGAATTTATAACGAAACGATCCAAACAAATATATCTTGTTTATTTTAATATGGGAAAATATTAATGTAAAATGAAACTGTATATTTTATGATTACAATATTTGTTACAGTTATTAAATATAGGCTTTTAAATATTGGAAATTCGTTTCAAGATTTCAGAAGTCAATACGGATTATGTGAATATGGATAAGAAAAACCTAATTTCTTATTGTCTAGATAGTTTGGTTGTCATCTTAATTTTTTTAAGTGCATGTTCAGCTTCTGATACACCTCCTCAAAATAGTATGAGGTTAACCTCAGACAGGGTCGCTCGTTTTTCGATGCAAAGCAGGGATTTCGATATAACTGATAGATCAGAACTTATGCGTGCTGTAATGAATGTTGTCCAAGATCAGCATTATGTTATAAGAGAGGTGAATGCGGGGGTTGGCACCTTATATGCAGACCAGACATATGATATTGGTCAGCCTTTGAGTTTTTTTGGAATTCCGATCACTCATTTTCATCAAAAACCGTGGGCGGGTGGAAATTTGGCAATTCAGCTGGGACCGTTTGAACTGGCTGGTGGACAAAATAGTTTATATGTTGCCAAGAAAAACAGTTCTGTTTCTGTTGTGCTTTTGCCTTTGGAAAATAATAAAAAAGGATTTCAAATTCATGTTTCAATTGAAATGCGTGATTTTTACAATGACGGACATGTCGGTGAAATCTGGTTAGTCCGGGATCCAAAAATTTATCAGAATTTCTTTGATGCTTTGTCAAAAGCGATTTATTTACAGGCTCAATCCTAATGAAAATTTTTCATTTATTTTCTGTGGTCGTGGTTTTATTGTTGGCAGGATGTAATGGGAATTCCATACCAACAAGCCTGAGATTAACTGATTTACCGACAGGTCAGCTTCGTAATATGCAAATGCGGCAATTTGATCAGTCAGATATAAATAGGGTTAATCAAGCCGTAATTAAAACACTGGTCAGTCTGGATTTTCAAATTGTCAGGGTGGATGATCTAAGCCATCTGATTGAAGTCATACGTCTGGAAAACGGACATATTATGCAGGCAAATATAATGTTAATATCAATGGTGAACCATGGTACGACAGTTCGTATAGCTTTGCGCTACAATCAATATCCCGTAACGTCACCCCAAGTTTATCAGGAATTTTTTGATACGTTGTCACGTAATTTATCCTGATCTTTAATAAATGGCGTTGGCGTTCAAGAATGTGGCTTGAGATAACTGATTGAAAAAATTTTGATAGAATTCAGGGTTTTTGTCCAATGGCAAGTTATTCATACGAGCCATAGCCCTGACGATAATATGATCTTTATTGGGTTGTGTCGTAACGGTAATTTCAATTATGTCATCTGTAAAATGGGTTGCCGTGACAAAACCGATCTGATCATTTGATCTCACAATGATATATCCCATGTCTTGCAGCGTAGATGAAATGGCCTGGATCATTTTTTGCTGATCCGTAGTTTCAAATGATCGACTCTGAACAGCCCTTAGTGCAAGAGTCTGTTGCGGTTTTGCCAAAACAGTTTGAAGCGGATTTAATAAAACCATGATCCCAATGAAGATTTGGCCCCAAAGGGATATAGAAATATATATACGAGAAAATGTTTGCATTCCTAGAAATTGCTATATCTATAAGAATAATCTTTAACTTTTTGATTATGGTCAAATTTAACAATCAAGGTGAGTGTTCGTTGTGACGTGCTGGATGTATTGGCTTTGTTTCCCAACCCGAGGATAACAATGGTTGCCCATCCTCCAGAACTGGAATGTGTACGCATGGTTGAAATTCGATCATACACCCATACTTCCTGATGTTGATCATCGGAAGTTACAATATTGGGTGGCCCAAAAATTTCAACAACCGAGGCATTACTCATACCTTTATGAAGTTGGCTTTCAATGCTTCCAAGAGTCAGATGGGCATCTGTATTTTGAGCCGTCTGAGCATCTTGGGCCTGTTTTGATGCTGATTCACAACCAGCCATGAGTAAAACTGTGGTGGGAATAATCACATATTTGAGAAAGCGCATGATGTTTGTCCATTATTAAATAGAGAAGCCATTATTTACAGTAAGGTTAAAATGGATGATTTTGCAAGAAAAGTGACCGGGATAGTGGTTCAAAAAAATTCTTTTGATAAAAAACAGGGTCTGCTATATTTTCGTATCCGGTTGAGGAAGCGCTGAAATTATTGTAAATTTGTCCATTGACTCTTACAGCAAATTTATTTCTATCAATGGGATATGTCATTACACTCAATATTATATTGCTGTTTTGTTGTGCCGTTACCTCGGAACTGTCCAAATTGACTTTTACAATATTAAAACCTTGATCCTGCAGTGTTGTAATAATGGTTTTCAACAAAATATCTCGATTAGGTGCCTCGAATGTACGCGTTTCATTTACACGTTTTTGAGTGGCGGGAAGCACAGATTCATTATTGTTTGAACAAGCTGTCAGTGAGAAACATGACAACCCCAATATGCAAAGAAAAAATTTAAGTGTCATTTTCATCGGGATGTGTAATTTTGGTGAAGGGATAGTGAATAGGAAAAGGCATCAAAAAACTGTTGATATGTTACAGGGGATCGAATGATTTCAGATTGTCTTGGAGGACCACCGTTTAAATTTGCACCTTCTTCACCATTATAAAGTGGATAGGCACTTAAGGATAGGCGTGCAATGATTGTATGAACAGAATCATTTTTTGAACTTAAAGTTAAAGTTGCCAAAATAACCTGATTTAAATCAGGGTGAGTCTGGTTGGCTGCGATAAGCCCCATGGCAGGTGAAGTTTCTGTAATAATAAATCCAAGATCCTGAAAGGTAGACAAAGCAATTTGATAGGCTTGAGAAGAAGATAAATTCGGGAATTCCCTTGTCTGTAAAGTCCGAATTTCCATTGTTGTCAAATATTTGTCATTTTTTGCATGAACAGATAAGGGGATTAATGCCAATGTAATTCCGATAATGATATTCAAATTCAAATAATTTTTGATAGTTAGCATTGGTGTATCCGATTTGGAAAATCATTCCGTTATTTTTTTTACATACGAAATTATTATAATATAATTTGGTAAAAAGGTTTATTTAAAAATCCCAATTTGATTTTTCAATTATCTTAAATTATTTTTTGTTTTTTGTCTTTAAAAATGAATAGTTTTGGCAAGTTTTGACTGATTTTATTTTATTGATAATTACTTGT